>NZ_JAFZKX010000080.1 GCF_017551775.1 Fibrobacter sp.
AGCTATCGCCCTAGGCAACATACCCTCCTTGTGCAGGTCGAGGACTCTTTGCCATTCTTCTTCTGTGTGTATTTTTGTCATGCTAGCCTCTAAAGTTGTGTCTAACTTTTGGGGTTCACATCAGGCGAGGGGGTGCGCGGAAGACCCAGTGGACCCTATCGCTGCGCTCCAGGGTGACAGTACACCGGGGCTGAAGCCAGGGGGATTCTTCCCCCCCTCAAAAAAATGGGAAATCTCTTGACAAGCGCATTTCAAGAAATTATATTTATAGTGAACAAATGTTCAAATGAACAAAAAGTAACTAACAATCCGTCTTTTTCTAGCTTGTAGACGGAAGGAGCGAACAATGAAGAAAATGATAGTCGACGATATGGCAGTGGCTTTCACAAAAAGAAATCAAGACGACTTCATCAGCCTTACAGATATGGCTAAATGCAAAAACGCCGAGGCGACGGGTTTGGTAATTTCCCATTGGCTGAGTACCCGATATGCCATAGAATTTCTAGGAATTTGGGAAACTATCAACAATCCCGATTTTAATGTTACGGAATTCAGTAACATTAGAATTGACTCGGGAAGCAATGGCTATGTTCTTTCCTCAAAGCAATGGATTGAAAGGACGAACGCTATCGGAATCGTTTCCTCCGCGGGACGTTATGGAGGAACTTTCGCTCATAAAGATATCGCTTTTGAATTTGGCTCGTGGTTGAGCCCGAAATTCAAATACTACCTCATCCGCGAATACCAGCGCCTCAAAGAACAGGAACAGGCCAAATTGGGCTGGTCCGTACGCCGCGAACTATCCAAAATCAACTATCATATCCATACGGACGCTATCAAACAGAACCTGATTCCCGCAGTACTCACCAAACAGCAGATGAGCATTGTTTATGCGAACGAGGCGGATGTCTTGAATATGGCCCTGTTCGGGTTTACGGCAAAGGACTGGCGGGACACGCACCCAGATTTGCAAGGAAATGTTCGTGATTATGCGACGGTAAACCAGTTGATATGCCTTTCAAACATGGAATCTCTGAATTCCGTTCTGATTAACGACGGCGTTCCTCAGTCGGAACGCCTGCAAAAACTGAACCAGATTGCCATTTCGCAGATGACGGTGCTGGAATCCGTTGGGGAACATAAGCTGCTCAAATAGTTGAATAGCCCGGGGCACATCCCCTTCATTCAGAAACAGCTTTGGCATATCCACCGTCCTTCCATACCTTTTAGGCATAATAATGTATATTGCATAAAAGAAATGCTCAGTGGATTCTATCGCCTCTTCGAGGCTCCAGAATGACATTTTAGGAAAAGACTATGGAACTCAGGACGATCAGATACTTTTTGGCGGTGGCCGAGCAGGAGAGTTTTTCTGCGGCGGCGAACAACGTGCTTTTCGTGACGCAGCCGACGCTTTCGCGGCAGATGCAGGAACTGGAAGAGGAACTTGGCGTGCAGCTGTTCGAGCGCAGCAACAAGAAGACGACACTCACCGAAGAAGGGCTCCGATTCCGCAAGCGCGCCCAAGAAATCATGGAGCTGGTGGGCCATACCGAAAAGGAATTCGCCGAAGCGAGCAAGGAAGAAATCGTGGGCGACGTGTATATCGGCGGCGGCGAGACAAAGGCATTCAGCTTTATCGCGGCGGCCTGCAAGCGCATGCAGGCGAAGCATCCGAAAATCCGCATGCATATCACCAGCGGTAACGCCCAGGACGTGACCGAAAAACTGGACCAGGGTCTTCTGGATTTCGGACTTTTGGTGGAACCGGTGGACAAGTCGAAATACGAGTTCGTGGAACTCCCCGCGAAGGATACGTGGGGTCTGCTCGTCCGCAAGGATCATCCGCTCGCAAAAAAGGGCTTCGTGACCGTCCGCGACCTCGAAAACGTTCCGCTACTCGCTTCCCGGCAGACCATGATGATGCGTGAATTCTCGGGGTTACTCGGGCGCGACCTGCATTCGCTCAACGTCATCGCGACATACAACCTGATTTACAACGCCTCGGTTTTTGTGGAGCAGGGACTCGGAGCGGCATTCTGCCTGGAAGGCCTTTTGAACACCGGCGGCAAGAGCAAGCTCACTTTCGTGCCGTTCACGCCGTTACGCACCAGCGGTCTTGTGGTGGTCTGGAAAAAGAGTCCCGTCTTTAGCAAGCCCGCAGCAGCGTTCCTGCAAAGCCTGAAACAAGAGCTCGGGATGGAATAACCAGGATAATCGCCATCCTGTCGCAATTCGTTAAAAATTCCCCAAAAAAGAATTTTCAACCATATTTTCGCCCATTTTCTTAGTAAAAAATCAAAATTTAACGACTTTTTTACCAATACGGTCGAAATAATATATTTTAAGTTCATGAAAGTCTTATCCAATAAGCCTCTCCATGTCAAGGACGCAAACCTTGCTATACTCACGCCCATTCAACTGGTAAACAAGTTTTCCGACAAGGTCGTCGTTTTCGATTCGTTTGAAGGAATCGGACTCGAGAACTATTTCAACATTCAAGGAGCCGTGCTGCTACTTGTCAAACAGGGAAAATGCACCATCGAACTAGATCTAGAAAGAAGAACCTTGACCAAGCATTCGTGCGTTATCGTGCTCCCGAACCAAATTGCACGAATTTCAAATATCAGCAAGGACATTAAATTCATCTGCGTCACCTGCTCCTTGCCCATGGTCGAAGAATTGACGTCCCGTATAAACGAGGCCATCCCGATTACCCTCAGGGCAAAACAACAACCTGTCATAAAATTAAGCCCCTCTGAATACAACAACATCCAGCAATCTTTCAACTTCTTGATTGCAAAAATCAAGAAGAGCGGCAAAAACACCTATAATCTTCAAATAGTTCAAAACGCCTTGCTCGCCCTTGTTTACGAATGCATCGGCATCATTACAAAAAACAAAAACATCGAACAGCCTTCTTCCAAAAAAGAAGCCTTGTTCAATTCGTTCATCAACTTGGTATCCCAATATCACAAACAAGAACATAGCGTCACCTTTTACGCGACAAAACTTTTTCTCACCCCCAAATACCTGACGCGAGCTATCGAAGAAATCAGTCACAAATCCGCCAAGCGCTGGATAGACGAGTACATTATGCTAGAGGCCAAGATGATGTTGCGCTCCACAAAAATGACAATCCAAGAAATCGCGAGCGAGCTCAACTTCCCCGATATAAGTTTTTTCGGAAAGTTCTTCAAGCGAACGGCAGGAATATCGCCCAAGGCTTATAGGGAAAACAAGGATTAATATATTTTCAACATGAAGTCTTTCTTGTGCGCCATTTTATTCGCTGCAGCATTCGCGTTCGCCCAAAATGCGGACAGTTTAACCGCACAGAATTCTGCGCAATCAACCGCGGCGGATTCCGCACAGAAGCTTTCCCCCTTTGACCACCTAGGAAAAAACATGCTCGGGAGCGCGTTCAGCTGGCCGCTCGGATTCCACATGCTAGGCGGTGCGCTCACGTACAAGTTGTCTATGGAAGACAAAGACCTGATGGTCGCACGCTTCGCGGCAAGGCACAACGGCCTCACATTCAACCTCGTTTTCGGCCAGGGAATGGTACTGGGCACAGCCTGTCCCTTCCTCGTTCCCGGCTACATGTATTTCATCAGCGACAATAAATCCTTGAACAACACGGGCGCAGTAGCGGTGCAGGCGACTGCAGTCGCGTTCCTCTACAACAATATCCTCAAGGCAGTTTCAGGGCGCGCGCATCCAGATGCCGAGAACAATTCCGGTGATCTTTCGCGTGACTTCAAGTGGGGATTCTTCAGGCGCGGCGTATTTTACGGCTGGCCCTCGGGACATTCCATGACGAACGCATCGCTTGCCATGAGCATCGCAAGTTACAATCGAGACAATCCCTGGATCGTTGCCGGCTGCGGACTCTATGCGGGATACATCGCGACAAGCATGGTGCTGGGAGGCAAAGGCGAAGCGCACTGGCTTTCGGACGCCGTCGCGGGAACTCTGATGGGAGCGACCATCGGCTGGTACATCGGCAACACGTTCTACAAAGAAAAACAGGGCAAAGCAAGTTCCCTCCCCAAGGTCACCGTAGCCCCGCTATTCTACGACGACACCAAAGGCGCAGTCGTTTCACTGCGGTTCTAGCCGACTTATAAAAAAATCCTATTAAAAGCCATACGTATTTAGTATTGGACGCGGTGCATGCCGCGTTTTATATTTGGCATCAAACATAATAAGTACGGAGGCAAAAATGGCAGAACCTGAATTTAAGATAGACGATTTCATTGACATCACCGATGTAAAGTGCCCGACCACTTTCGTGAAGGCGAAAGTCGCACTCGAAGAACTCGAGGACGGGCAGATTCTCTCGGTGCGCCTGAACGACGGCGAACCGGTGCAGAACGTGCCGCGCAGCATCAAGGAAGAAGGTCACAAGGTTTTAAGGCTCACCGAGAATCAGGACGGAACGTTTACGCTGATTGTGAAGAAGGTGGGCGATTAACCGCCGGGCGAAAACCTGATTCCGAGTCAAGTTCGGAATGACAACGCTGGAAAAGGAATTTCACACAAGGAGTTAAAATGATTATCACAGTTGCCGGAAACAAAAAGGAAGTTAAGGACGGGCTGACCGTTGCAGAATTGATTGTACAGGAGAATGTGGAAACCCCGCTTTATGTGACGGTTTCGCTCAACGACGAATTTGTTGAAAACGGTGCATTTGAATCCACCACCCTCAAGGACGGCGACACCGTCGAATTCCTCTACTTCATGGGAGGTGGCTGCTAATGGCATTTACCAACGAACAACTCGAGCGCTATTCCCGCCATATCATCTTGAAAGAGGTAGGCGCGAAGGGCCAGAAGAAGCTCCTGAATGCGAAAGTGCTGATTATCGGTGCGGGTGGCCTTGGTGCCCCTGCCGCCATGTACCTCGCGGCAGCGGGTGTCGGCACTATCGGCATAGCCGATGCCGACGTCGTGGATCTTTCGAACTTGCAGCGTCAAATTATCCACGCCACCAAGGACGTGGGCAAGCTGAAGGTGCAATCCGCGAAAGAGACGATGAACGAGATGAACCCCGACGTGACGGTGAATACTTACCACACGTTCGTCACGAGCGAGAACATTCTCGACCTCATCAAGGATTACGATTTCGTGATTGACGGGACGGACAATTTCCCGGCGAAGTTCCTCATCAACGATGCGTGCGTGATGGCGAAGAAGCCCTTCTCCCATGCAGGCATCATCCGCTTCCAAGGGCAGCTCATGACGTACGTTCCGGGCCAGGGCCCGTGTTACCGCTGCGTGTTCAAGGAGCCCCCTCCGAAAGATGCCGTGCCGACCTGCAAGCAGGCGGGCGTTATCGGCGCCATGGGCGGTGTCATCGGAAGCCTCCAGGCGATGGAAGCGGTCAAGTACATCCTCGGCATTGGCAACCTGCTTACGGGTTACCTGCTGACGTACAATGCGCTGACCATGGAATTCCGCAAGGTAAAACTCCCGACCAAGACGGACGACTGCGCGGTTTGCGGGACGCACACGACCATCACGCAGTTGATCGACTACGAACAGGCGGTTTGCGACCTCAAACACTAGGCGGTACGCATGATAACTTTACCGAAAGCTGAATACCAGAAAATTTTGGAGCATGCGGAAAAGAACCTGCCCGAAGAGGCCTGCGGGCTCATCGCGGGGCGTATCGAAGGTGCTGACAAGCACATCGAAAAGGTCTACCTGCTCACGAATATCGACCACTCGAACGAACACTTTTCGCTTGACCCGAGGGAACAACTCTTGGCCATCAAGGATATGCGCCAAAACGGCCTTATCCCGCTCGGCAACTGGCATTCCCATCCAGAGTCGCCATCGCGCCCTTCCGACGAAGACAAGCGTCTCGCTTACGACAGCAAGGCGAGCTACTTGATCCTTTCTCTGCAGGACCGCGCAAAACCGGTACTTAATTCCTTCCACATCGAAGGTGTGGATGCCACCAACGAAGGCTTGGTGATAGAATAAAGGTCTCCGTACAACGGTGCCCTCGGGGTCCTTGTGAAATTCCGGCTCCGGGGGCACTTTATGTTTTTGCATTATGGAAATTGAACTGGGCGAAATAACAACTTGTCAAATGACATTGGCCGCGATAGCCGCCTATCCGGGCGAATGTTGCGGTATTTTGCTCGGGAAAACCAGCGAAAGCGGCGAGGTCGAAATTCTGGAAACCCGCGAAGCGCACAACCAGATTCAAGGAGCGCAGAAATCCGCCCATTTCAGGGTAGACCCGCTGTTCCTTTATCAGGTGGAGCGCGAAATCGAAGGTAGCGGAATCGAGGTGATTGGCTTTTACCATTCGCACCCCGATTGCGCGGCAGTCCCCTCGGACGAGGATTACGAGAACATGGTGCCGGGACTCATCTACGTTATTTTATCCGTAACAAAAGATGGCGTCAAGGATATCAGAAGTTACAAAAAAGATATTAATTACTGAACAACGCTTCCAGTTATAGACGTTATAGAAAAAAGCGATAATTCTGCATAAAAATATTGTATTGGACAACGTTAAAGGCCCAATCTATATTTGGCCGTGTACGGAATTACACTTTTTTTGTACGGAGGAAAAAGTGAAAATATACATATCAGCAACACTCAGGAATTTCTTTGGGAAAAACGCCCAAGTCGAGATACCCGCAAGTTCGGTGAGAAAGGCTCTCGCCATTCTTCTCGACATGTACCCGGATGCCAAAAACGTCCTTTACGACGACAACAACAAGCTCCGGAACTTTATCCAGATTTACATCAACAACAAGAGCCTGGCACTCGATGCGCTTTGGGAAACGCCCCTGCCCGAAGATACCGAAATACTGCTGCTGCCTGCCATCGCAGGCGGCGCACCGATTGTCGACAACACGTCGGTAGACAGCCTCATTTCGGATGAAAGACGCAAAGCGGTCTCGTTTGACGACTCTGAAGTCGAACGCTTCGGCAGGCACCTGATGCTGCGTGAAATCGGCGTCAAGGGCCAGAAGCGCATCAAGGCCGCAAAAGTGGTGGTCGCTGGCGCAGGTGCGCTCGGTTCTCCCGTAATCCAGTACCTTGCCGCTGCGGGTGTGGGCACCATCAAGGTCATCGATTTTGACGAAGTGTCGCTTGAAAACCTGCAGAGCCAAGTACTTCACGGCACACGCGATATCAAGCGCCCGAAAGTCGCATCGGCAAAGGACAAGGTCAAGAACATAAACAAGAACATTGAGCTCGTCGCCGAAAAAGTAAAACTCGATTCCTCGAACATCCTGGAAGAAATCGACGGCTACGATTTGGTGGTCGACTGTTCCGACAATTACAAGGCGCGCTACCTGATCAACGACGCATGCGCATTGCACGGCATTCCCGTGGTGTTCGGCGCTATCTACCAGTTCGAAGGCCAAGTGAGCGTATTCAATCTGGATGGTGGCCCGTGCTACCGTTGCCAATTCCCGTCTCCCCCGCCGGCAGGGCTCATTCCCTCTTGCTCCGAGGGTGGCGCCATCAGCCCGCTTCCCGGTATCGTCGGGAGCATTCAGGCGAACGAAGCGCTCAAACTCATCTTGGGCATTGGCGAGCACTTGAACGGAAAGCTCCTGCATATCGACAGCCTGAACTTGACTTCGAGAATCCTCAAGGTGGAACGCAACAGGGCATGCCCCATTTGCGGGAGCAACCCGACCATCACCGACGTGGAAGAAATCGATTACGAGGAACTTTGCGGGCTCAAGACGGAAAATGAAATTCCAGTGGAAGGCTTTACGCCCGAAGAACTTGCGAAGAAGATTGAAAATGGCGACCCGATGACAATCGTGGATGTTCGCGAACCGCATGAACGCGCAATTCTGCGATTCCCGAACGCCATCGTGATTCCCATCGGGCAGCTCGCCCGCAGGCAAAAAGAACTCGACCCGAACAAGGATACGGTCTTTATCTGCAAGCAGGGCAAGCGCAGCATCCTCGCGATAAACACCCTGCGCGAAGCCGGTTACACGGGCCCGCTTTACAACCTGAAGGGCGGTGTCGACGCCATGAAGGACATCATGTTCTCGCATGAAGGAGCATGGCTGTAAAATTTTTTGCACGATTTTCCTATAAAACTTATAGGTAAAAACAATAACATGGACAATTACCAACAAACTCACAACAAGAGGTAAACCACAATGGCTAATGAAGCTACAGAAAAGAAAACTGGCATCAACGCGCTCGGCGCAAAGGCTGCCTACAACCTTGCCAACGTCACCAAGACCAAGCCGCAATTCGCGTCCATCACTCCGAAGTGGCTTACCAAGTTCCTTGAATTCAAGGGCCTTGAAACCGGTCTGTTCCGCGTGAACAAGGTCGTGGAAGGCGAAACCCCGCTGGACGTGCTCTGCAGCCAGACCAAGAAATCCGACATCATCCCGGAAGGCTACGTCGAATACGAAACCGAACCGCGCGAATACAAGCTCAACTCCATCTCCACGATCATCAACGTCAACACCGCGATCGAAGATGTTTACAGCTCCCCGTATGACCAGGTTCAGAAACAGCTCGGCCTCGCCATCGAATCGCTGCGCGAACGTCAGGAAAGCCAGCTCATCAACAACGATGATTACGGCCTGTTGAAGAACGTCGCTGACTCCCAGCGCATCCAGCCGATCCGCGCCGACGGCCGCCCGACTCCGGACGATCTCGACGAACTCATCACGAAGGTTTGGAAGGAACCGTCCTTCTTCCTCGCCCACCCGCGTGCCATCGCCGCCTTCGAACGCGAATGCACCCGCCGTGGCGTGCCGCCTGTTGTCGTGGACATCGCCGGTGGCAAGTTCCTCACCTGGCGCGGCATCCCGCTGATTCCGACGAACAAGCTCCTTGTGGACGGCGTGAAGGATCCGAAGTCCCAGGGCGGCAAGACGAACATCTTGCTGGTGCGTACTGGCGAAGCCAAGCGCGGCGTGATTGGCCTGTTCCAGGCCGGTCTCAAGAACGAACACTCTCGCGGCCTTTCCGTGCGTTTCCGCGGTATCGACAACAAGGGTGTCGCTTCTTACCTGCTTTCCCTGTACTGCTCTGCGGCTATCCTTGCCGACGACGCCATTGCAGTCCTTGAAGATGTAGAGGTTGGCGAATACTATGACTACGAATAATCCAGAAACCAGATCGCTGGAAGAACTCGCCGGAGTTCCCAACGCGGCTGAACTGGAGCAATTGGCAAATGCGTATTTCCCCGACTTGACGGATAACGCATACGCAGCAACCCCCGCAGCGCCCGAAGCGCAGAACGCTTCCGCTGCACAGGGCGTCAGTGCCGCCCAGGGTGCCGCAGCCATCAACCAGACTCCCGTTTTCGACTGGGAACATCCTTTTGCTGAACGCCCTGAAACCCAGGCTCCGTTTGCATACGGCGGAAGTTCTACGGACACTTGGCTGGGTACGGTGGAAGCTCCCGCAGCTCCTGAAGCGCAGTTCTTGCCGCAGCAGGGTGATGTGGCGGTGGCTCCGGCACCTGCAACCGGTTACTCTCCGAAAGTCGTGTCCAAGACACAGGCTTACGAAGCTGGCCGCAAGGTAGATGCGCCCACGTCTCTCGGCGGTGATTCCGCCAAGAACGCTTCTGCAGCCCCGTCCGGAAATTCCAGGAACGATTCCATCCGCATCGGCTCCAAGACCCTGTCGCAGATCCGCGCCGACTTCCCGATTCTTTCGAAGCAAATCAACGGACATCCGCTGGTATGGCTCGATAACGGTGCTACGACGCAGAGGCCGCAGCAGGTCATTGACCGCCTCAAGTATTACTACGAAAACGAGAACTCCAACGTCCACCGCGGTGCACACACGCTTGCCGCCGCTTCGACGGACGCATACGAGAACGCCCGCGACATTGTCCGCGACTTCATTGGCGCTCCCTCGGCCGAAGAAATCGTTTTCGTGCGCGGTACCACCGAAGCCATCAACCTGGTCGCGAACGCTTACGTGAAGCCGACTCTCCAGCCGGGCGACGAAATCATCGTCTCCATCTTGGAACACCACGCCAACATTGTTCCTTGGCAACTTATAGCCGAAGAAACGGGCGCGATTATCAAGGTGATTCCGTGTGATTCCACCGGTCAGCTCAAACTCCACGATTACGAAGCCTTGTTCACGAAGCGCACCAAGTTCGTCTCCGTGACTCACGTTTCGAACGTTCTCGGTACGGTCACCCCGATTGAGGAATTGATCGCCATCGCCCACAGGCACGGCGTGAGAATCCTCATCGACGGCGCACAATCTATCGCGCACATTCCGGTAAACGTTTCCGCCCTCGATGCAGACTTCTTCGTGTTCTCCGGACACAAGGTGTTCGCCCCGACAGGTATCGGTGTCGTTTACGGCAAGAAGGAATTGCTCGAAGCCGCCCGCCCGTATCACGGCGGTGGCAACATGATTGCCGACGTGACATTCGAACGCACCATCTACAACGGAATCCCGAACAAGTTCGAAGCGGGGACCGGAAGCATCGCCGACGCCGTTGGCCTTGGCGAAGCGCTCAAGTACCTCTCCGAAATCGGAATGCCCTGCGTATTCAGGTGGGAACATGAATTATTGCAGTACGGCCTCAAGGAACTGAAGACTGTCAAGGGTCTGCACCTTGTAGGAACCGCACTCAACAAGGCTTCTGCGCTGGCCTTCAAGCTCGACGGATACTCCGACGAAGAAGTTGGCAAGAGGCTCGACGCTTACGGCGTTGCCGTCCGCACCGGGCACCACTGCGCACAACCTGTCTTGCGCCATTTCGGGTACGAGAGCACCGTGCGACCCACACTCGCGCTGTACAACTCGCCCGACGACATCGATGCACTCGTAAGAGCGCTGAAGACGTTCGCGTAATTCAGACATAGACGGCCCTTCGGCAGGCTCAGCAACCAGAACCTTAACAAGTTCACTGAGCTTGTCGAAGTGATCGTCGTAACACACATTCAACAACAATCCCTATGCACGAATTAATCCAGGAATCAGAAGTCGAAAAAGCCGTACAGACTATCTTCAACGATTACAACGGCAACAAGCACATCGATAACATCGATATCTACAATCGACCCGACCAGGCCGAGATTCAGGCGATTTTGCAGAATTTAATCCGAGTCGTATATCCTGGGCATTTTAGGGACCGCACGCACAAGATTTACAACCCGAAAAACAGTTTCGCGGTTCTTATCGAAGACACTTTCTACCACCTCCATAAACAGGTGGCCATCGCGCTGGATTACTGCAAGCTTCGCGGTTCCATGACATCCGACGAGCGCAAGATTGAAAGCTACCGCATCTGCAAGGAATTCTTCGCGAAAATTCCGCAAATCCGCGAATTCCTCGAAACTGACTTGCACGCCGCCTACGACGGCGACCCTGCCGCCGGCTGCCTCGACGAAATCATCCTCGCCTATCCCGGCCTCTTGGCGACAACCATCTTCCGCATCGCCCACGAGCTTTACCTGTTGCACGTGCCGGTTCTGCCGCGCCTCATGACCGAATATGCGCATTCCAAAACGGGAATCGACATCCACCCGGGCGCATCTATCGGCAAGTACTTCTTTATCGATCACGGTACAGGAATCGTGATTGGCGAAACCGCCGTCATCGGCAAGAACGTGAAGATTTACCAGGGCGTCACTCTGGGCGCACTTTCAACAAGAGGCGGCCAGCGACTCTCCGGCAAAAAACGCCACCCGACTATTCGAGACAACGTGACGATTTATGCGGGTGCATCCATTCTCGGCGGCGAAACCGTCATCGGCGAAAATGCGGTCATCGGCGGCAACACCTTCATCACCAGTTCCATCGACGCCAACACGCGCGTGAGCATGAAGAACCCCGAAATGGATTTCCGTACGGCAAGTAACCAGCACAAGACTACTGAAGTCCAGCCCAGCGAGGAGTGGTTCTACATTATTTAAGTTAGCGACTACTCGCAGGTAAATCCCTGCAGTTCAAGCCCCGCGCGCATCTCGCCGTAAGTCGAGGTGCGTTTCATGTCCATGGCCTTCATGAATCGGCAATCGTTGTCGATGTGCATCTGGAAACCCGTCATGGTCGGAGTCACTTCGCCCTTGCCGCTCGCACGGATATGCGCCATCATCTGTTCGCGCTTGCTGCTCATCTCGGGCGGTACGAACACGTCCGTCACGATATCGACATTCTCGATTTCATAATCGCCGAACACGAAAGAAATCTTCACGAGATTCTGGAGGCCGTTGAACTGCCCGTTGACTTTACAGACAAGATTCTTGTGCGGATTTTTCTTCGGCTTTTTATTTGCGTTCACATTCTTCTTGGGCGTGTACTGCAATGCGGAAAGAAGCTCTCCTTCCTTCACGGCGCCAACGAGGCGGTTGACAATCTGCCCATTCTTTATAAGGAAAAATGTCGGGAAAGCCTGGATAGGGAGCGAAGCCTTGACTTTTTCAATACCCGGTTCATCGATGCCCACGGAAGCCACCTTGATATCAGGGTAGTTTTTCGCAATGCCAATGAGCGTCGGAATCATGATGAGGCAAGGCGGGCAACTCGTAGAAGAAATTTCCAGAATGACCGGCTTTTTGGACTTGAGGATTTCTCGCTCGAAATTGTTGTCGTTGATCTTGACGATTTTGATATCTTCGTCCGCATCCTTGGCGCTTGCATACGTAAAACCGCCTGCGACGAAAACCACGGCCATTGCGAATGCCGCGACACACTTGACAAAACTTTTTTCGTAGAACTTCATCTTGCCTTCCTTGTTTCTCTATCGTAAAATAGCAAAACAAGGAGGGGATTTACAATGCCGCAGCCATGCGGGCCAGCGAAGTTCACCTTATTCCGCGCGTTCGCACTTGGAAAGGTAATTCTGCAACTCTTCCACGTAGCGCTCGCCCACCAGGCCGAGCAGCATATTGCGCTTGGAGATGTAACCGATTTCCATCACGCGGTGCGCCTCGGCACTCTTGTCCTTGAAGGGCACAGCCAAGTAATCGCTGCCATTCAGCTCTTCGCAGATAATGCCCGAGCAGAGCGTGTAGCCGTTGAGGCCAATCATCAGGTTCAGCATGGTCGCGCGGTCGTTCGCCTTGATGGTGCGGTTGTATTCGCTCGTGCTCAAGATTTCTTCGGCAAAGTAGAACGAGCTGTTGTCGCCCTGCTCGAAGGAAAGGCACGGGTAATCAGCCAGTTGCTCGAACGTGATGAACGGCTGGTTCGCGAGCGGGTGGCCCTTCCACAGGTAAACGTAGGCCTTGCATTCAATGAGCTTGTGGAACGCGAGGTCGCGCGCGTTGAGCAGGCTCTGGATGACCTTGCGGTTGAAATCGCTCAAGTAGAGGATGCCGATATCGCTCTTGAACGAGGCGACGTCCTCGATGACTTCCCTGGTACGCGTTTCGCGGATGGCGAACTCATATTTTTCGGTGTCGAACTTCTTGACGGTTTCGACGAAGCTCTTGACCGCGAAGGAGTAGTGCTGCGTAGAGACGGCGAACTTCTTTTTGCGCTTGCCGATCTTGCCGTACTTGTCGAGCACGATTTCGTAATGATGGTACAGCTCGCGTGCGTACGCGATAAATTCCTCGCCCTCGTTCGTGAGGGTTACACCGCGGCTCGTGCGATTGAAGATGAGGATGTTCATCTCCTCTTCGAGGTCGCGGATGGCGGCCGTGAGAGACGGCTGCGAGATATAGAGCTTTTCGGCGGCCTTGTTGAAGGAGCCCGTTTCTGCGATTCCGATGGCGTAACGTAGTTGCTGTAGAGTCATTTGATACCGCCTTGTTGCTGCACTAAAACCTTTACGTATTCAATTGTACCGCTTGAACTGACACGATAAAATTTCCGCGTTTCAATTTCCTACATGTTTGATAGGGAAAATATAGTATAAAGGCGTTTTGTTATCAAGTGGTTTATTATAGAAATATCCTATAACAGGCTATTATCGCTCTACTATTCCCATCTCAAGCGCATTATGCTATTTTGCAAGGCGTACGGAGGCTATAAATGAACTATTTGATTGTACCCGGATTGAACAATTCCGGCCCTAAACACTGGCAGAGTTTTTGGGCCAAGAGTTTGCCGAATGCGGTCCGCGTCGAGCAGCGCGACTGGGCCAACCAGCAAAAAGAGGAATGGATCGAGACGCTTGACAAGGCCGTTGCGCAGCTCGGTTCCGACACGATTATCGTCGCTCACAGTTTGGGCGTCGCCACGACCGTCCTGTGGCTTGCGAAAAAATTTGCAGAAAAGAACGTACCCGCACACATCAAGGGAGCTTTCCTGGTTTCGCCGAGCGATGTGGACAACATAGAAGTCATCCATTCATTCGCGCCGATGCCGCTCGTAAAGTTGCCGGTGCCGGCCGCCGTGGTGGCAAGCGACAACGACGAATTCGTCACGATAGAGCGCTCGGAATTTTTCGCCGACGCATGGGGCGCACACCTGTTCAGGGCGGGCGCGCTTGGGCACATCAATTCCGATTCTGATTTGAAGGAATGGGAACAGGGCCGCGCGTTTTTGGCGGAATTCGAAAAGAGTATTTAGTTTATACGAGATGCAATGTTAAAAAAAAGGCGCTGAAAAAGCGCTTTTTTCATGCATTTTCACGCGATAAGGTGCGCCGGACTTACAGCCCGCAATTCCAGTTCTTGCCGTCAGGAATCTTGCCTTCGCTTTCGGGCGTATTGCGGACAAACTGATCCAGCTTAACGTTGTCCAGGTAATCGCGAATCATGGTGTCGAGTTCCTTCCAGACCGGGAGCGTCACGCACGACTTTGCTCGGGAGCACTTGTTGACCTCGTCGTCGAGGCACGATACCGGCGCGACAGAAGTTTCCATGAGCGAAAGAATCTGCCACACGCTGCAGTCTTCGGGCCTTACGTTCAGGCGGTAGCCGCCGCCTTTTCCGCGGACACCCTCGAGTAGTTTGCCGCGCACGAGCGCCCCGAGAATGCCTTCGAGATACTTCTCCGAAATCTGCTGACGGGCAGAAAGCTCCTGCAATTTGACGAACCCGTCCTTGCCGTTACGGGCCAAGTCGATCATCACACGCAACGCATATCTGCCTTTTGTAGAAATTCGCATTAGTTCCTCGCTGCCCCAAATATAAAATGTTTCGCTACTGCACGTTGCCCGCTATAAGATTTTGCGATAGGCTTCCACGAGTTTTTCGAAAGAGACGGCGCAGTTCGCGGGCGATGTGGACGGGAGCTTTTCGGCATCGATGCCGACATCTTGCGCGCAGTACTTCTGGAACAGTTTGTGGGCGGTGGCCCCGGTGCAGAAGATGCGCTCCACATGCGTCGCCTGCACGAGTTCGCTTATTTTATTCGGAACGACATCCTCGATGCTCGTATCGGAGGCGCCCACGATGGTGCAGCTTTCCAGCACGTCCCAGAGGGCGATGTGATGTTTCTTGAGCATGGCCTTTTTCTGCGGGATGGTTTCGGGAACGGCCTCGCCGAGGACAGCAGCAAGCACCTTCCAAAAGCGGTTCTGCGGATGCCCGTAATAGAACCCCTGCTCGCGGGACTTGGGCGAGGGAATCGAACCCAGCAACAGCACCCGCGAATCGCGGTCGTAAAGCGCGGGGAATTCGTGCGTCACCAACGTGCGGGAATTTTTGGAAGACATAACTACCCTAGTTCTTTGATGAACTCAGGAGCAAAGTCTACACCATTGCCCCACACGACTGTGTTAGCTTGAACTTTGAAATCCTTGAACAAGTCTAGATTCGAAAGTTGTTGCACAACTGGCCGGTGATCGCTTTTAACGACGCCCTCAAAATCAGCGATACAACGACACCCGTCATCGAATACGACGGATATCTTGTAATCACCAATATATTTTGCGTCAATCACATGAAGCATCGATTTCAAACCAAAGGCGCTATCTTTTTATATTCTCCAGTTTGCGTCAGAGAGTTCCAATTATCCATAAGATCCTGCCTGTGAAGACTAGCCCATTCGACAACAAGCCCTCTCACACGAGCAGGAAGGTTCCCTTCCAACATCTCTAATGTAGATAATTCGAACACACCTTCCAAGTCATTATAAATTGCATGAAAGTGAGGAGGCATGTGGTCGTTGAAATACATCTGAATGATGATGCCTAAGAAACGGCACAATTCCGGCATTTTTTACTCCTTTCCCGCAGACAAGCATAAAACAGCGGGTCTTTTTCATTTGTCAATCTTTTGCTCGTGTGAGCACTATTGAATATAATAACATTTTCTCGTTTTTTCACATTGTTTTTTAAAATTTTACCTCGCTAGACTTTTTCTATCTTTTCCCACATGGATAGAGCACGCCGTCGCAAATTCGGCCAGAACTTTCTGGATGTACCTACCGCGCAGATGATTGCGGGAGACTTGCCTGCAGAAGCGGGCGAGCACGTTCTGGAAATCGGCCCCGGCCACGGCGCCCTCACGGAGCACCTGCTCGACCGCGCCGTGGAACTCACTGCCGTCGAAATCGACGAGCAGTGCGTCGAATTTTTGCAAGAAAAATTCCGGGGCCGCGAGAACTTCCATATCGTAAACATCGACTTTCTCAAGTTCGACCTGCAGGCTTTCCTCGACGCACACGAAAAACCGTGGGTTACAGGAAACCTCCCCTACAACGTGTCGACCGCGATTATCGCAGGGCTCATGCCGCGCCTCCACCTCACGAAAGGGTTCATGGGCATGGTACAGCTGGAAGTCGCCGAACGCATCTGCGCCGCACCCTGCAGCAGCAATTACGGTAGTTTGTCTGTACTCGTGTCCGCATTCGCCGACACGCAAATTCTCCGCAAGATCGGACCCGAGCACTTTACGCCGCGCCCGAACGTAGACAGCGCCACGATGCTCCTCACTCCCAAGGAATGCCCGCTCGCTGCTCCCGAAGGCTACTTCGACTTCGTGCGCGCCGCCTTCACGCAAAAGCGCAAGACGCTCGCCAATTCGTTTGGCCGCGCCTACGACAAAAAGAAAATCCAGGAAGCCATCGAGCTCCTGGACTACCCCACTACGGTCCGCGCCGAAGAACTCTCTCCGGCACAGTTCCTGGAATTCTACAAAGTAATCGTCGGGTAAACGCGTCCCTATACGGGGTCATTTACCGGCTTACTATAATCGCGCTCGCCGAAGAGAGCCGTGCCCACGCGAATCATCGTAGACCCCTCTTCAATCGCGACTTCCAGATCGCCCGTCATGCCCATGGAAAGCTGATCGAAGTGGGCAAACGCGCCGCCCTTCGCGAGGAACTTCTGCTGCAGGGCGCGTAGGAACGCGAAGCATTCGCGGCTGTCTTCTGCGACACCCGTGTTCTTGCCAATCGTCATGAGTCCGCGGAAACGCAAGTGCGGGAACGCCGTTTCGCCACGGGCCGCGAGCGATTCGAGGAAAGCCTCGGCTTCGTGCACGTCCAAACCGCTCTTCGTTTCTTCTTCGCCGGCATTCACCTGGAAAAGGATATCGAGAATCTTGCCCGCACCATTTTCGCCGGGGAGTGCCGCGCAGACTTTTTCCAGTTTTTCTACGGCCTCGATGCTCGCGATGGAATGTATGCAGTCGGCAACGATGGCCGCCTTCTTGAGCTTGTTGCTCTGCACGGGGCCAATCACGTGACAACGCACACGGCTCCCGTCCTTCGCCATGCGCGGTTCGCTGAACTTGAGTTCCGCTTCTTGCACGCGGTTCTCACCAAAGTCGGTAGCGCCAAGCGCGATAGCGTTCTCCACGGCTTCTGCCGGGTGGAACTTGCTCACCCAAACGAGCTTCACCGATTCACGGCTACGGCCCGCAATCTTGCAGGCTTCACCAATCCTTGCTTCGAGAGCTGCAAGGTGCTCGCGCATTTCTTCGAGAGTGAATTCCATTTTACGCCTCTAATTTTCCAACGCTCAAATATATAAAACGAGTTATCGTCTAGCAAGAAAAAGGCCCAGTAAAACAATGAGATAGCAAGCCAAGAAAATAAAGGACGGTAAACCAAGAATCCCCACCATTTCCCATTCCCACTTGATAGACAACCAAATAGCGCAGCCCAATATATACAGCCATCCTGGAATAAACGGAACAAACGAAATCTTGGCAATGGTAAAGAAATCATGCGGCGTGCGCCAAAGTTTTCTATAGACGCACACAAAAGGGGCGCACAAAGCGAATGGAATAAAAGGCCAAAACACTGCAGAAAGAATCCACGCCCGTTTATCCGGACCCGTACCATAATCTACATAAAAACCCAAAGCAATCGCTGCCACAGTTAAAATTGTCGGCAAAAGAAAAAGAACAGTTTCTGCAATCACAAAAAAGAGAACATCTCTTTTTTCAAGCGTATATAGCGGCTTATCTTTCGACATATATTTTGTCCGTCAAGTTCTTTTTTCAAAAAATCCCCGGAACAGAACGCACCGGGGATGAATTGTTCAAAATGGACCCTATCACGCTTCGCGCTCCAGGGTGACACTCAGGCAACCTACTTCTTCGCCTTCTTCGGCTTCACGAACAAAATTTTCACGATTTCGTCGATGTGCTTGTGCGTGTAGATCTTGAGGCCCTTCTTCGCAGGTGCCGGGAGCTCGTCCACGTCCTTCTTGTTCTGCGCAGGCAGGCGAAGCGTCTTCACGCCGGCCTGGAGCGCGGCAAGCGCCTTCTCGTTAAGCCCGCCAATCGCAAGGCATGCACCCGTAAGGCTCACCTCGCCGGTAAACGCGATGTCCGGCGGCACCGGGATTCTCGTAAACGCAGAGAGCAGGCAAAGCGTGAGGGCGATACCCGCAGAGGGGCCGTCCTTCGGCACAGCGCCTTCGGGCACGTGGATATGGATGTCCGTCTTTTTCACAATCGCGGGGTCAATGCCAAACAAGTGCAGGCGTTCGCGCACCAGGCTTACCGCAATCTGGGCAGATTCCTTCATCACGTCGCCGAGCTTTCCGGTCATGATGATCGAGCCCTTTCCACTCAAGAGCATGCACTCGATGGGGAGAATCTCGCCGCCAACGCTCGTCCATGCAAGTCCGGTCACCACGCCGGGGCGGCCGGGAGCCGGCAGCTGGCTGTCGAGAAATCTCGGGGCGCCGAGGTATTCCTGCAACTGTTTCTCGGTAACGGCGGGCTTGATTTTCCTGCCCATCACGATTTCCTTCGCACGGTGGCGAACCACGTTCTCGAGAGTGCGTTCCAGTTCGCGCACGCCCGCCTCGCGGGTCCATCCACGCATCACCTCGTTGATGATGCCATCATCGAACGAAACCTGCTCGACATTCTTCACGCCGGTGCGTTCGCAAATGCGCGGCACCAGGTAATTGCTCGCAATCTGCAGCTTTTCGTGCGGGTAGTAACCGGGCAGGCGCACGATTTCAAGACGGTCGCGCAGCGCTTCCGGAATTTCGCTCTCGCTGTTCGCCGTCGCGATGAACAGCACGCGAGAAAGGTCGAGGCCCACTTCCATGAAGTGGTCGGTAAAGTCATGGTTCTGTTCCGGGTCAAGCACCTCGAGCATCGCGCTCGCCGGGTCGCCACGGAAGTCGCTCGCCATCTTGTCGATTTCGTCGAGCAAAATAATCGGGTTCATGCACTTGGCACGGCGCAACGCCTGAATAAAGCGCCCAGGCATCGCTCCGATGTAGGTGCGACGGTGCCCGCGGATTTCGGCCTCGTCACGCACGCCGCCAAGCGTAATGCGGACAAAGTTCCTCTGCATCGCATTCGCAATCGATTCCACGAGGGTCGTCTTTCCGACACCCGGAGGGCCAACGAGGCACAGGATGGGCGAACGCCTCTCGGTTCCCGTAAGCTTCAGGACCGCGATGTATTCCATGATGCGTTCCTTCACCTTGTCGAGCCCGAAATGCTTGGAATCGAGTTCACCCTTTACCTTCTTCATGTTGAGAACGGTGTCGGTGTACACGCCGTAAGGCATCGCCAGGAACCAGTCAATGTAATTGCGGCTCACCGCATATTCCGGCGACGTCGGCTGCATGAGCCTCATGCGCCCAATTTCGTCTTCGAGTTTTTCTTCGATGGCCTGGCTGAAATTCTTCGCCTTGATTTTCTTGAGCAGCTGGTCCGGCTCCGAAGTGCCGACCCCGTCGCCCTCAAGTTCATCTTGCAGCTGGCGGATCTGTTCGGTGATGAACCATTCCTTCTGCTGCTGCGCCATCTTCTGGCGCACATTCTGCTGCACGCGCACGAGCACGTTCTCGTTGTCTTCCGAGACGTCCATCAGCGCAAGGAGCTTCGCCGACATCTCGTCGAGCGAGGCCACTTCCAAAAAGCTCTGCTTCTCGGCAAGCGACACCTGCAAAAACGGAATCATCCCGTAATAGGCGTTCAGCTGGTTTTCCATGCCGAAGAAGGCGTCAACCATGCCCTCGGCGATATTCCTCTTTGTCGCATACTCGCGGAAGCGCGTGAGCACATCGTCGAAAAGGGCAGTCTTGTCCTTCCCGTCAATGCGCTGCTTGCGGGGGGAAACCGTCACGTTCAGGAACCCGTCCGCCATCAAGATGGAGCGCAGGTCCACGACCTCCTCGCCTTCCAGCACGACCTTCACGCAGCCGTTCGGGAACGGCATCACGTTCGACACGTGCGCCATCACGCCCACCGAATACAGGTCGAGCATCGGGTTCTTCAATTCTTCTTCGGACACGTCCCTCTGGGCGACAAGGACAATCTCGTTGTTGTGGCTCTCCGCATACTCCAGCGCGCGCAAAGACATGTCGCGCCCCACCAGAATGCGGCGGGTCGTGCTCGGGAATACGACAGCATCCCTCAGCGGGAGCAACGGAAACGTTTTAGAATAGTCAAAACTCATACGCAATAAAGATAGAAAACACTAAGTGCGGCCCGAAACAGGCCGCACCGCAAAATAAATTCGTGGGCGTCTAACTATGCGACGTTACGCTTCTTTTTCGCAGGTTTCTTGCCGGCGACAGTGATAGGCTTGAGCCCGTTCTTCACCATTTCGGCGGTAATCACGAGCTGCTTCACGTCGGAACCGGGCATCGTGAACATGGCCTGCTGCAGGGTCTTCTCCATCACGGAGCGGAGCCCGCGGGCGCCAGTCTTTCTGCTCATGGTCTCGCGCACGATTTCTTTCAGGGCGTCATCGGTAAATTCGAGATCGATTCCGTCCATCTTGAAGAGGCTCTTGAACTGCTTCACGAGCGCGTTCTTCGGCTGCGTGAGGATGTTCAGGAGCGCCGCCTCGTCGAGTTCCTCGAGCGCGACCGCAATCGGCAAACGCCCGACGATTTCGGGAATGAGACCGAACTTGATGAGGTCATCGGGTTCGAGCTGCTTGAACAGTTCGCTCAGGGAGTTGTCGGATTCGCTGCGGATGTCGGCGCCGAAACCCATGCCGCCCTTGTTCACGCGCTGGGCGATAATCTTGTCGAGCGTCTCGAAGGCGCCACCGCAAATGAACAGGATGTTCTTCGTGTTCACCTGCACCAGAGCCTGCTCCGGATGCTTGCGTCCGCCCTTCGGGGGCACGGCCGCCACAGTACCTTCCAGAATCTTCAGGAGGCCCTGCTGCACACCTTCGCCGCTCACGTCACGCGTGATGGAAGGGTTCGCCGTCTTGCGCGCGATCTTGTCGATTTCGTCGATGAAGATGATGCCACGTTCGGCCTTGGCCACATCGTAGTCGGCGGCCTGCAACAGGCGCACGATGATGTTTTCCACGTCTTCGCCCACGTAGCCCGCCTCGGTAAGCACCGTCGCGTCGGCGATAGTGAACGGGACATCGAGGAAGCGCGCCATCGTCTGCGCGAGGAGAGTCTTGCCCGAACCGGTGGGGCCCACCAGCAGCAGGTTGGACTTCTCGACTTCCACGTCGTCCTTGGAGTCCGCATGGGCCTGCTTGTAACGCAAGCGCTTGTAGTGGTTGTAGACAGCGACAGAGAGGGCCGTCTTCGCCTGGTCCTGGCCAATCACGAACTCGTCGAGATGGGCCTTGATTTCGGTCGGGAGCGGAAGCGGCTTCTGCGAAGCGGCCTCGGCGGCGGCCTTCGCCTGCATGGAGCGGGACTTGTCCTCTTCGATAATGCGGTAGCACATCGCCACGCAGTCGCTGCAAATCTGGACGCCTGCGCCAGTAATCATCTTCTCGACACGTTCCGCGGGCTTGCCGCAGAAACTGCATGTCACAGTCGGATGGTTTTTCCCGCTACGATACATTAAATTCCCTCTTTACGCGGAACAAAGATTTCGTCAATCACGCCGAACGCCTTGGCGTCTTCCGGACCCATGTAGAAATCGCGGTCAGTCTTCTCGCGCACTTCGTCGATAGGCTTGCCCGTGTGCTTCGCGACAATCTCGGCAAGCGTGTCCTTGGTGCGGATGATTTCCTTCGCGGTAATCTGGATGTCGGTGGACTGCCCGGTGGCAGCGCCCGAGGGCTGGTGCAGCATGATGCGGGAATGCGGGAGCGCATAGCGCTTGCCCTTGGTACCCGCGGCGAGGAGCACGGCCGCCATCGAGGCGCAGTTGCCGATGCAGATGGTCGCGATGTTCGGGCGAACATGCTGCATGGTATCGTAAATGGCAAGACCTGCCGACACGTAACCACCGGGGCTGTTGATGTACAGCGTGATATCCTTTTCCGGGTTCTCGTACTCAAGGAAAATCAACTGGGCCATGACGTTGTTCGCCACTTCGTCGTTGATGGGCGTGCCCAAGAAGATGATGCGTTCCTTGAGGAGACGGGAATAGATATCATAGGCGCGTTCACCGCGTCCGGTGGTCTCAATGACGGTAGGGATGATCATTCAGTTAACCTCTTACTTGGATTCTTCAGCAGCCGGACGGATACCCACGATGAAGTCGGCAGCCATCTGAACGCGGAGTTCGTCGCGGAGCTGGTTGATACGGCCGCTCTGACGGAAATGACCCTTGAGGGTTTCGAAATCCACGTGGTAGGCGTTGGCCATCTGCTTCAGGCGTTCGTCCACCTGAGCCTGGGTAGCCTTGAGCTTTTCCTTGGTGGCGACGAAGTCGAGAATGCGGTGCTTCTTGATCTCGCGGATGGCCTCGGGGCCGAGTTCCTTGAGCTGTTCCTCGGTCGGTTCCACCACGTCCTTCTCGCTCTGGGCGTTGCGGTTCATGGACCACTTGATGAGGTCGTACACGCGGGCGTTCGGCACGTCGAACGGGTTGCTTTCGATGAGCTTGTCGATGGCTTCGTTGACGGCCTTGGTCTTGGCGGCGTCAATCTTCTGGTTGGCGAGGCTTTCGGCGAGGTTGTTCTTGAGTTCTTCAACATCCTTCACGCCGATCTGCTTGCAGAATTCTTCGTCGAAGGTGGGCGGAACGACTTCGCGCACGTCCGTGATTTCCACGTTGAACTGGGCGGTCTTGCCGCGGTAACGTTCGTCCTTGTGGTCATCGGGGTACTTGAAGTTGATTTCCTTCTTTTCGCCGGCCTTGACGCCCATGAGGCCCTGGTCAAATCCCGGGCTGGCGGATTCGCCGAGCAGGCTGCGGAATTCCTTGTTTTCGGGGAGTTCCTGCTTTTCGCCGTCAATCACGACTTCGATGTAGTTGCCCACGACGACGTCGCCCTTCTTGGCTTCGCGGTCGACGTGTTCGTCCTTGCTCCACATCTGGGAAAGGCGGTCGAACTCGGCCTGGACTTCTTCTTCGTGCACGGCGGTGTCGGGGACGGTGATGCCCGTGTCGGCATAGCCCTTGATATCAATTTCGGGGTCGACTTCGACTTCGACAGTCATGCTGATGCCGTTTTCCTTGTCTTCCTTGAACTCGGTCACCTTGAGCTGGCCAACGGGGATGATGTTCGCCTTCTTGAGCTCTTCGCCGATAACCTTGTCGACGGTCTCGTTCACGACTTCGTGACGGATGGCGTCGCCGAACTGCTTCAAGACCATGGCCTTCGGAACCATGCCCTGGCGGAAGCCCTTGAGGGCAACCTGCTTCTTGTACTGGGCGAGCTTCTTCTCGAACGGTGCGGCGAGATCGGCTTCGGGGATGGTTACGGAGAGGGTGCGCAGGGTGGCGCTTGTTTCTTTGATTTCAACGGACATTATAGACTCCGATATACTGTTAATATGAAATTCTCTGCGAAAGGAGGGAGTCGAACCCTCACACCGAA
The DNA here is from genome assembly GCF_017551775.1 of Fibrobacter sp. Lineage (NCBI taxonomy): Bacteria > Pseudomonadati > Fibrobacterota > Fibrobacteria > Fibrobacterales > Fibrobacteraceae > Fibrobacter > Fibrobacter sp. The sequence continues at coordinate 24,063 of NZ_JAFZKX010000080.1, forward strand.
GTACCAGATCCTAAGTCTGGCGCGTCTGCCAATTCCGCCACTTTCGCGAACTTGGGAGCAAATTTAGAAAATTTCGCCCAAGACAAAAAGGGAAATCCTGTTCCGCGGGTCTAATTCCGTGAAAGAACCTTGATGTCTTCGCGCGTGATATACTTCGCGAATACTATGTACAGCAGTTCCGCAACCGCGGTTACGCCCATGAGCCACAGGGGGAGCGAGCCTTCCACAAAGAACCAGACCACCGCGGGCAGCAGCAGCACGTGTATTCCCGCCGTCTTGAAAATATGGCGGCGCATCTCGGGAGGCACGCACAGGAACAGGAACACGAATATTCCCACTTCAGAAAGAATCTTGGCCACAGCCGCCCCCGAAACCTGGAACGCGGGAACCAACAGCAGGTTGGAAGCGATATTCACGACACCCGCCACGATGGCAAGCGCCAGATACCTCTTGCGGGACTGGGAAATCAGCCATTCGCTCCACGGGACGGAATAGAACGAGAGCACCAGCCAGCACGCAAACAAGATTAGGACCTTCGGCGGGTCGAATTCCATATCCACGGGAACCACCACCGAGAAGAACATTTCCGAAAAGCACATGGTGCCGAACAGGAAGGCCGCGCTGAGCAGCCCCAATACCTTGTGGGAACAGAATACCAGTTCGCTGCGGGCATCCGTCGCGTTCGCCTCCTTCAGGCGCGCAAGCTGGCGACGCAGCGGGATACTCAGGCTGCTCCCCAGCACAAAGATGAACATCGCGTAGCGGAAGCAGTAATCGTAGATGCCCACGGCCGCGTTGCCCACAAAATACTTCAGCACGAAGATGTCGAAGTTCTGGTGGAAGAGCAGCAAGGACGAAGAAACGAACAGGATGAGGGAGCCCCTGTAGCAGCTCATGGCGCCGCGCAGTTCCTGCCTGGAGGGCGGGCCGAACCGGAATTCCTTCTTGGGGCCTATAATCCAGAGGACGAACGTGGCGAGGATTTCGGTACCCACGTCGAGAATCACGAAGTTCTCGATGGAAGGCATGCTGACCACGAGCATCACGCCCAGAATCGCGATTTGCCGTACGGTCTGGACCAGCGGCGAATAGGCGGTATAGCCCTTGCGCGAAAGGAACCAGTCGAAATTGAAGGGCTTCAAGAAGAGCTGCAGGAGGTACGCCTTCAGGATGAACCCGCTGGAAATGTCGAACAGGCAGGTAGCACCCGCCGCGAGAGCGAACATCGCAAGAATCAGGAACCCGCGGACATACGACAACGCGATATAGAACTTGCGGTCCAGCCCCTTGTCGTCGGGACGCTCGATAAGCGCGAGCGACGAAAGCCCGAAATCCAGGACGAAGTTCAGGTAGGTAAGGACCGTGAGGGCAAACGCGATTTCGCCCCAGGAGGCGGCCCCGTAACGGACCAGCGCGATACTCGTGATGGCGAAGCGGATGAGCTTGCTTACGCCCTGGGCCATGCCGTTCATGCCCGCATTCAACAAGAGCGAATTCATCCGCATGGGTTACCTCCCCGCCACCTTGCGGAGCGTATTACGAACAAATTCACGACATTGCCAGAAGCCCCAACGCATGTGGAACAGCGGTGACGGCTTGCGCGATTTTTTACGCAAGGAACTCGGGGCACGCGAGGTACTGCCAGATGCGCCGCCCGCACTGCTTCCCGAGAGGTCCGCGGCACTATTTGCGGAACCCGAGACGCGTTCCAGGAATTCCAAGAGGCGCCTGGCGTTCATCTCCCAGCGGAACTTCCCGTCGACAAACGCGAACATCTTTTCGCCGTCCGCACGCAGGGACTGCGCGGTGGCGCCCGCAATGTAGTCCCGGATTTCCTCGTAGCCCGGGAACACGAACGGAGTCACTTCCGGATGCGCGCACACGTTCAACGCGAGCGCGGGCCTGTGCGCAAAACCCGCTTCGGCAAGCGGCAGGTTGAACATCTCACAGCGGGAGAAACTCACCAGCACGTCGCAACCTTCGTACAGGCGCGCCATCTCGACCGGATCCTTCACGGCGCCCAGCCCGCGGACGCCCGCATCGGCAAGCTTCTTGCAGGTGACCGCATCCCCGCCGCCGACGACGGTGATGTCCACGCGGTCGCCCAAATCTTTTTTCAGGCGGCAGAAGTCGTCCATGCCCTTGCCTTCCCACTCGACTTCGCGGTACCTGCATACGGCCAGAACGCGGACCGGCGGCACCGTCGAGGCGGCACAGTTTTTACCGGAAATGCTGTTCAAACCCGCGGCGCATTCCTTACCAGCGGAGCAATCGTTACCGGAGGCGCCGTTCAGACCCGCGGCGCAGTCCTTACCCGCAGAGTCCCGACTGCAATCCGAAAGAGCCTTCGCAAAATGGTCCGCGCCGTTATACAGCACAAAAGCCTTCGGCCACCGGATGTAATCCACCGCATACTTGCTGATGGTCACCACGTAATCGAACGCGGGGTAAATGCGCTTGACCCTTTCCTCAATCATCTTGCGGTGCTGTTCGCGCTCCGCGGGGACGGTCAGCTCCACCGGGATATACCCATGCTCGTAGGCCACAGTGACCGCATCGAGCTTCCAGCTCGCGACCAGCGAAAAGAACTGCTCCGTGCAGGCGACAACCACATCGTAGGCGCCACGCCGCAAGCATTCCCGCAGGCCCCTGAAATGCGTCGGCACGCGCACCGCATGCACGCCCTTCGCGACAAGCGACTTGTCCAAAAAGCAGGCGTACAAATCCACTTGGTGGCCGGCCGCCACAAGCAAGGGCATCTGCGCGGCAAGCACGCGGGTCACCCCGTACTCGCCCACAAAAAAAGTGCTGAGGAACGCGATTCTCATTTCTGCGTCTCCTCTTTCGTTTCTGGCAGTTTTGCGTCAGGCTCACCCTTGTAGCCGCGGAGCGAATAAAGCACGGACATGTACCAAGCGCCCCATACCAGAGACGAGGGGAACAACGGGAACACGTCGAACATTCCGAGGAACAGCGTGACAATGCCGCCGCACAGAAGGGCAAGGCCCAAGCCGCTCTTGTAACGCCTGATGCAGCGCAGCAAATAGTACAGCCCGACAAGGCAGAACGAGCCCAGCACCGCGAAACCGACAAAGCCCTGCTCCGAAAGCACGAGCAGGAACACGTTATGCGCATGCCCGAGCCGCGGAGTAATTTCCACGACGGGAATCATGGAGAACGAATCCAGCAGCATCTTGTTGCGCACCAGGAAATTTCCCGGGCCCACACCCCACATGGGATCGGTGCGGATAATGTCCAAGGCCGTGGCCCAAGCACCCAGGCGCCCGAGCGAACTCATGTCCAGCTTGCCGCTCAGGAAGGTCATCATGCCCTGCTTCAAGAACAGGTCATCGGGCAAAAGCCGCCACACCACATAGGCGAAAGCGCAGAATGCCGCGAACGATATCGTGAAGTACACCAGAAAACGCATCACCTGGCGTTCGTACTTCAGGTAGAGCTTGCAAATAATCATCAGCACGCCGCAAAGGCCCATGCCCAAAATACCCATTCGGGTACCGCTGAACAGCACCACCACAAGCACGAGCAACGAGCCTATCCCAAGCGTCGTCCACTTGTAATTGCGCTCCAGCAGGCCGTTCACGAGCCAGATGGTCCAGGCCACCACGAGCATCACGGCAAAGTTCGTGGAGCTCAGGGCCGGCCCCTCGATACGCGGCGCCGAGGACACCACGCGCTCGACAAATCCCCAGCCGACCATGAAGGCGAGATGCGCGTTGAGTATCGTCTGCACCTTCGCCGAATCCCACTTGAACAGGGACGAACCCCAGAAAAACACGAAGCAGACCGCGTTGATATAGAAGAAGATGTACTCAATCGGGAACGGCTTCGTAAGGAGCACCAGGCCCATATGCCCGAAGACAAGCGCGACCGCCGCCAGGATAGGCTTGTCCATCCGCAGTTCCCGCCGGTTCAGCGCATAAAGCAAAAAGAGGATGACCGCCACCGGGATAAAGTACAGCGTAATCGTCATCCCGTCCAGCTGGAACCAATGCAGCGAAATAATCATGAGCAAGACGCTGGCCAGCGGCTTGTCCATGAAAAAAGCGAAGAAGAGGGACCAAAGAAGAAGGCAGAATGTTATCGCTCCGGTATAGTTGGTATCCGAGGATATCATAAAGAATCCCGTCACCAGAATGGATGCGATAACAAGCAGTGCCTTCGCTAGCTTCATTTGAACAGGGAGGTCTTTATCTGCAGCAGCTTTTCCCTGACTGGTTCTGAGTTCGGAATCTCGCCCGAGAGGAGGCCACGGAGAATGATGAACAGCAAGGTCAGGGTGAGCGATACGGCAAAGCCCGCGATAGCCCACTTAGCCCTCTTGGGACGTTCCTTCCAGTCCGGCAAGTAAGCGTCCTGGATAATCTGGATGACCGGCTGGGTCTTCAGTATCATGGCCTCGGTCTCCATGATTTCGATCGAGGCTGCCTCCAGCATGGTAGCATAGAGCTTCAAATCCGCCTGGCGCTGCTGCTCATACAGCATCTTGGAAACGGCCCAGCCGGAGTTGATATACATGGACTTGTCGGAAGGCTTGTAATTTTCGCTGTAAGAACCGCGCAGTTCCCTGAACTTCTGTTCCAGCAACTGGCGCTTCTTGCGCATTTCGTGGGCGTCGGCATTGTCCTTGCCGGACATGCGTTCCGAAAGTTTGAAGTTGTTTATCTGGCCCTCGTAGCCGCCCAGCACAGTCAGGGTCAATTCCATCTGGCTCTTCAGATCCACCAGGTTGTTGTCCCTGTAGAACTGCACCAGTTCCTGGCCGATGTTCCTCACGGAGTCCGTCAGTTCCCTCTGCGACTTCTTGAGATAATCCAGGGAATACTGGAGGTTCTCCCTCTGGAGCTTCAGGTACTTTTCGTTGGACTGCGCCACCATATACCGAACGATGTCGCGGGCCATCACCTTGTGCTTGGATTCCATCGCGCACGAAATCACGCCGGACTGGTCCTCGTCAATCTTGATGTCCTTGTCGAACTTCTTCAAAAGCAGTTCGTTGGACTCCTTCTTGTACATCGTGTCCAGGTGGAACTTGTGAATCGTGCTGAGCGCGATTTCACGCCCGGAAAGTATTTCCAGGTACAGGTCCGAAGGCTTCATCGCCTTGGAAGAAGAAAGGAAGGACGAAAGCCCCGACGCGCCGGAAGAAGTCAGCGACTTGTACGCCGTAGAGAGTGCGGACATGGGGGAACTGTCGCTAGAAGCATCAATCTTCAGGCGGATTTCCGTCTTGAAGACCGGAGGCAGAATCCATGCCAGGAAAAAGCAAAGCAACGCGATAATGAAGGGAATCGCGAAGAACTTCTTCTTTCTCAGGCAGTAGCAAAAGACGTCAAAGTACGACATAGGATTACTTATTACCAAACTGATAGATGACGATAGCCGTCGAGAACACGCTCAACAGCGATGCGAGGAATAGGGTGACATCCTTGACCGCTTCATAAACGGTACGCGGAATCTCGATATAGTCACCCGGCATAATCGTATCGTGGTAGGGATCGATGGAGAAGCTCTTCCCGTCGCGGATCACGCTCACGCGGCTCCAGGAACCCGTTATAATCGTAACGCCCGAAGCGCCGATGTAATCGATGGCATGGAAGTCCGGATTGTACAGCGCACGGCCCACCGCGGCAACGGCACCGCCCACATAAACCAGGGGCTCCTTCTGCCAGAGTTCAATCTTTGTGCGGGGCTCGAAAACCCTGTCGCGAATTTTCGAAATCTCGTAAGTTTCCACCTTGCCGTCAGGAGTGGTAACCTTCGCCCACCTATTGTCGCCAGCCGTAAACGTCTTCAGGTTGTCCAGGTATTCGCCAAACGTACGGCCTTCCACATGCGTTACGGTCTCGGAAACCTTGAGCGTACCGATGGTAATCGTCTGGTTCGATTTCGCGTAAGGTACGAAAATGACGTCATCGTTCTGAAGCTGAATATTGATGCTGTCGATGCCTTCCATTTCGTACTTGGTAAAGTCGATGTTCAGCGTATCCTTGTTGCGGATAAGCTTCATGTTCTTCTTGTCGGCAAGCGGCTTGAACCCGTTCACGTAGCCGATCATCGTACTCAGGCGCGTCTGCGGGTCGATGGCGCGGAATCCCGGAGCGTTCACGGCGCCGAGCACGGAGACATGCACCTTCTTCATCTTGACAATCTGCACCTGCACGAACTTTTCTTCGTACTTCGTGAGCAGCAGGCCCAAGATGGCGGCCTTCGCCTGGTTCAGCGGCAGGGAATCCACCTTCACGATGCCGCAGCCGGGAACGGACACGCTGCCTTCGGGCGAAACCTGGACAACGTCTATTCCCTTGGGAATAAGAATCTCGAAAAAGTCACCGGGACCAACGACATAAGAGGAATCGATGGCGCCTTCCAGGTTGATGGGTTCCTGGACCGTGCTGGCCCTCTGGAACTTAGCCTCTTGAGTCTGGAACTGAGGTGCGCCTACAGAAAAAGACGATTCACCGGCCAATGCCGCAGAAACGGAAAAAGCGAGAATCAAAAACAAAAATCGAAGCATATTTGAAAATATACAAAAACGCAAACTTTCAGATTTCATTGAAAGACAAAGATTTCTGCGAATTTTTCACATATAGAAAAACCCGGTCTGTCGACCGGGCCTTCCTAAAGCTTTCGCCTGAATTAAGCGGACTTGCCTTCGCCTTCGACCATGCTCACGGCATCGGACTTGGCGGGTTCGGCAGCCTTCTTTTCCTTCACGACGATCTCGTCTTCGACGAGGCCGATGAGGGCCATTTCGGCGGCGTCACCAGCGCGGTTCGGGCCGAGCTTGATGATGCGAGTGTAACCACCGTTGCGGTTTGCATAGCGCGGGCCGATGGTGGCGAAAAGGTCCTGGAGGACCTTCGGGTCCGTAAGGAAGCGGGCCGCTTCGCGACGAGCGGAGAGGTCACCCTTCTTTGCGTAGGTAATCATGCGGTCCACGTTGGAGCGGACAATCTTAGCCTTGTGGAGCGTAGTGCGCACGTAGCGGGCAGACTGTTCGGCTTCCATGCCCTTGCCAATAATGGAAGTGGTAAGGGCGCGGAGGATGGCACGCTTGTGTTCGGCGTTAACACCGAGTTTCTTGTTCTTTACACCGTGTCTCATTGTTAATCCTTCAAGTAGTCATCGACGTCCATGCCAAAAGAGAGGCCCATGGAGGTCAATACCTCGTTAAGTTCCACCAAGGACTTCCTTCCGAAGTTCTTGTATTTGAGCA
>NZ_JAFZKX010000081.1 GCF_017551775.1 Fibrobacter sp.
CTCCACATTACGGCGAGCGCTTACACCTTGCAAATAGAACTTGACTTCGTAAGTTTTGTCGGCCAGCAAGTCAATATTTTTACGGGTCAGTTGAACATGCCAATAATCAGAGCCGCCGTTGACGACAGAAATAAATCCGTCATTAAAAGTTGCGTAGGCACCATTATAGTTTGCAAGATTCCATTCGGAATACGGAAAATCAAACGAAAATGCGTAATTTAAAGGCGAAAGAACTGCAACAAGGCTATATAAAAGCAATCGTTTCAAAACGTCTCCTTGGCTAACCCTTTTTAAGAAAATTACATTATTTTAGTTTGTCAGTCAATATGAATAAGTTCACGAGCCGCAAAGAGCTCTTTTTGGCGTTTATACAGACCTAACGCACGTATCCACCCCATTTAGTCTGTATTTTTCGGCAATTTCAAAAAAACGCCTATGACATTGCCCTGCGAGCCTGTGTAAACGCAAAATACGAAAAATCCCCGCTCGGAAGCGGGGATAACATTTTAATTCAGCGAAGATAACCAGTATGCTAGTGGACGCTCTTGCCCCTATAGGGCTTCGGCGTGACAATGGAACGAGTCCGGGATGGCAACGCAGGCGTTACCTTCCAGCGGCGCTCATGTGCATTAGCGGCCAGCGGCCCTCTTCTGCATCTCCTTGCGCTGCGCTTCGGCGAAGAGGCGAGCCATTTCCATGCGGTTGTTTTCCTGTTCTTTCTTCTTGGTTTCTTCCTTGCAGTTCACGCACTTGGTCGCGGTCGGCACGGCCATCAGGCGCGCCTTCGGGATAAGCTGCTTGCAAACCTTGCATATGCCGAACGTACCGTTGCGGATGCGCTGGAGCGCCTCTTCCAGGTACACAAGATACTTGCCTTCGCGGGCGGCAAGCGAGAAAGTCGTTTCAAGCGTGTTGTAATCCGTAGCGGAGTCGGCGCTGTCAGAATCGCCACCGTCGCCAGACTGGCTCTTCTGTCCCTGGAATGCGTTAGCCCTTTCCGATTCGCTCTGCGCTGTCACCAGCTGCCGACGCTTCTCGACAAGCATCTCCTCGAAAAACTTCAAGTCAGCATCGCTCATTTTCGCGGGTTTTTTCTCACTCATGGCACACTCCTTTGTAGAGTCGGTTTAACACGTCATAGGAAATTATCTTTTTTTTAAGAAAAAAGGTTAACTTTTTTTTAGAAAATATCAATATTTAAGCGCAACCCGCTCTTCTTGACGTCCTGGGTGAGGGCATCGATGTCATTTGCGAGTTTTTCGAGCTTTCCGGTGAGCTTTCCGCGGCCCGAAGCGATCAGCCCGATGGTATTGTCGCCGGAATCCAAGCGCAAAACCAGGGAATCCGCATCGACCTTCAGCTCCTGCACCCCCGCGACCAGGGAATCCACGCGCGCAAGCAGCGCGGAGGCCTTCTCGACGGTCAGGGCACCGTGCGCGGCGGCATCGTTGATACCGGAACGCGCCTTCTCGAGCGTCGCCTCGCCCTTGTCGACCACCGCCAGAGCCTGTTCACGCACATCCGAAGCGAGCGAACTGGCGGCGTTCACTATCCTCCGGCCCTTTTTCCCGATTCGGTCAATCCGCTTGCCCGAAGAACCTATGGTGACAGAGTCCTTCAAGGCGACCAGCGTGCCCTTCATCTCGTCGAGGTCACCGAGCGCCTTGACAAGCATCTCGCTCACGCCCGAAAGCCCGTCGTCGAACGACCCGAATACCGTATCGCCGTCCGCGATCCAGTCCTGGTCTTCCGCGGTAAGGACGCACATCTCGCGCTCGCCCATGAGGCCCGCGTTGATGAGCCTGAACTGCGAATGCCTCGAGATCTTCGCTTCGGCAAGGACCTCCACCGTGACGAACACGGCGTCGTCCGTAAGCTCGACCGCCAGGATCTTGCCCTGCTCGATCCCGCGCACAATGACGCGGTTCCCGGGCGAAAGCGTACCTATGGTCTGGTAGCTCACCACGAACTTGTAGCGCGCATGGTAGGGGCTCGACGGGTGGAAGAAGTACCATCCGAGACAGCATCCCACGACCAATATCATGAACACGATAAAGGGGAAAAAGTTGTTCTTTATGAGGTTCTTTAACTGGTACATCGCCGGGAAAGATAGTATTTAGCGCAGTCTACTCATATAGCGACCAGTGCTCGATATCCATTTCAAGCAGGTCGTCGCTGTACTCGCCCTTCGCCTTCGCCTTGATTTTCTTCATGAGCCCCTCGTTGAAGTCGCGCGCCACGTTCTGGCCGTTCATCTTCATGAGGGCGTTCATCGCGATCACTTCGAGAATCACCGTGAGGTTCTTGCCGGGCGCCACGGGAATGACAATCTTCGGGATTCGCACCCCCATGACGACTTCCTCGAGCTCGTTGAGGCCGGTACGCTCGTAACGCACGTCGCGCTGCCAGGGCTGAAGTTCCACGATGACTTCGATCTTCTTCACCTTGCGGATGGCGTGGATACCGAACATCGAGCGGATGTCGAGAATGCCCACGCCGCGGATTTCCATGTGGTGGCGGATAAGCGGGTCGGGGCGCCCGATGATGGCGTTCCCCACGTGGCTGATGTGGACGACGTCGTCCGCAACCATGCGGTGGCCGCTTTCAACGAGGTCGAGCACGCATTCGGACTTGCCCACGTTACTGTCGCCCACGAAGAGCATACCGATACCGTAGACGTCCACGAGGCTCCCGTGGATAATGGAATGCGGCGCGAAGAACTCCTCGAGAATCCTCTGCGCAATCTTGTTGAACTCGTAGGTATGGAGCGTCGTCGAGAACAGCGGGATATGCAGCTTCTCGCACATCTCCTTGAGTTCGGCATGCGGCATCTGGGCATGCGTCACCACCCACATCGGGGCGCGGAATCCGGAAAGCGAATCGAAGACCTTCTTGCGGCCCTCGGGCCCGAGGCTTTCGAGGTAGTTCCATTCCGTATGGCCCACGACCTGAATCTGCTTGAAGCTGTACACCTTGGTGTAGCCCGCCATGGCAAGGCCCGGACGGTGGATACCGCTTTCGGCGATATTCGTGTCGAGGTCCTCTTCGGGGGTGTGCAACGCGAGCTGCAAATCCTTGCCGTAGTGACCAAAAAAGTCCCGCACCGGGAGCTTCTCCCGATGCAGGATCTTGATATCTTTCAATCTGGATTCGGACACGGCTTATGTCAGGTTGGAAATAGGCTGTGCGCGATGGTCATTCTGCTTTTCGTTGGCCTTCTTGAGCTGCACCTTCACGCGTTCCAGGGCGACATCGACCGCCTTACCCATGTTGTCCTCGTCGGCAGAGGCGACGACCACGGAACCGGTGATGTTCACGCTGATTTCGCAGTGGCGCTGGTGTTCGACTTCGTGGTCAAGGATTACGGAGGCGTTAGTGATGTTCGGGTAGAACTTTGCCAATTTGTCCATTTCTTCCTGAATACGGTCCTGGAGACCGGCAGATGCATTAAAGTGGCGAGCAGAAAACTGAATATCCATATGATACCTCCGTATAATTAAGATGGCATTTAGCGGGCATTTCGCCTCGCATTAAGAGTATATACATCTTTTTTTCGGAAAAAACCAATTGAAAAAAAGTTTTTTTCGAATAAAATCATCCCAATTGGAATAAAAAAGCCCCCAAAAAGGGGTTTTTTAGCAAAAAAACGCAAGATGGGGGCAAAATCAGAGGGTTTTGCGCTGGCGGGCGGGCAGAATCTTGAGCCTTTCCTCGCGGTACTTGGCCACCGTACGGCGGGCCACCTGGATGCCTTCCGCCGCAAGGGCGTCGGCGATGGCCTGGTCCGAGAGGGGCTTCTTCTTGTCTTCGGCGTCCACGAGGTTCCTTATCGCCTCGAGGATTCGGGCCGAGCCGACGACATCATCGTCGCCTTCGAAACCCTCGGGAACGCTGGCGGCCGGAACCGCACCCGCAGTAGCGTCGGGGCGCGGGGACACCGCGGGCGTAGCCGCGGCCGGGCGCTTGCCGGACTGGCGCACGCCCGAAGTGAAGAACTGCTTGAGCTCGTAAATCCCGAAGGGAGTCTCCACGTACTTGCCGTTGGTGACGCGGCTGACCGTAGAAAGGTCGCGCTTTACTTCGTCCGCAATGTCCTGCAGAACCATGGGCTTGAGGAACGAGGGCCCATTCTTGAAGAACGCCGGCTGGCGCTTCACGATGGCGCGCATCACCTGCTCCATGGTCGAGAAGCGGTTGTTCGCGGCGTTGATGAACTCTTCCGCCTTCCGCTTGTTGTTCTGGATATACTCGCGCGTCTCCTTGTCGAGCTTCACGCCGCTGCTCAGCATGTCGGTGTAGTACTTGTTCACGCGCAGCCTGCGCACCTTGTTGCGGGATTCCTGCGTGCACTCGACCTCGATGCGGCCCTTCTTGATTTCGACCTTCAGGTCGACATGCTTTATCTGCGTGGGGGCGTAAGAGAGCTGCCTGCCCGGATGCGGAGTGAGCCTGGAAAGCGCCGCCACGGCCTGCTGCACCGCCGCAGAAGAAACCGCCATCGCCTTCGCGATTTTTCCGTACCTAAGTTCGATGAGGTCGTCGAAATGCTTTTCGAGAATCTCTCGGGTAAGCGGCGGGAACGCATCGATTGCCTCCGCCTGGATGAGGAAACATTCCTGCATGTTGCGCGCACCGATTCCCTTCGGCGTAAAACTGCGAAGCACGTGGAACGCCTCGGCCACAGGGAGGCTCGCGTCCTCAAGGGCGACCTCGTAGCGGATGATGCGCTCGATCTCGACCACCAGCGGATCCTCGCCCGGGTCCGACGCCATCTTCATCATCACGTCGTCGGGTGCCGCCTGCAAGTAGCCGTTCTCGTCGAGACTGTCGATGAGGTACTGGATCAGCGTGCGGAAATGCGCCTCGGTACAGCCCGCTTCCTCGAGCTGGCGGAGCAGAACCGGAGTCCCGTTCCAGTCGCGCAGCTGGTCGCGCAGGTTGTCCTGCAAACTCTTGTCGCGGTCCTTCTGCGGGCGATCCCAATCGTCTCCCGCATCCTTCGAAGGAGCGTTCAAATCCTTTATCGGGGCGTCGTCATCGAACAGGCCGTCCGAAAGTCTCCGATCCATGTCGGAGTTTGTCGTGTTCTCCAGAATGTCGTAATCATGGTCGGCGGTATCTTCGAGCGTGCCGGACTCGAACTCCACTTCGCGTATGGAATCGTCATCGGAATCAGTATCATCGGTACGCTCGTCCACGGGCGATTCTTCGGGAGATTCGTCCTCGAGTTCGAGAAGCGGGTTCACCGCGAGTTCCTCGTTGATGGCGGTTTCCAGCTCCTGCGCCGTCTTCTGCAAGATGGCTGCGGACTGCAGCATCTGCGGCGAGATGTTTTGTTCCAGGCGCTGGGACTGCCCCAGTTGCATACCCATGTTCATAAGACGCCCCTAGTCCAGCCTGAAACTGTCACCCAAGTAAATGCGACGAGCTTCGGGATCGTTCGCGAGGTATTCCGAGGAACCTTCGGTGAGCACCTGGCTCTTGTACATGATGTAGGCGCGGTCGGTAATCGAGAGCGTCTCGCGCACGTTGTGGTCGGTAATGAGGATGCCCATGCCGCGGTCCTTGAGGCCCGAGATGATGGACTGGATGTCGGCCACAGCAATCGGGTCGATGCCCGCGAAAGGCTCGTCGAGCAAGAGGAACGACGGGTCGCTCGCAAGCGCACGCGCGATTTCCAAGCGCCTGCGTTCACCGCCCGAGCAGCTCATGGATTTTGTCTTGCGGATATGCGTAATCTTGAATTCTTCGAGCAACTGCTCCAGGCGCATCTTGCGCTCGCGACGCTTGAGTCCCTGCGTCTCGAGGATGGCCATTATGTTGTCTTCAACCGAGAGCTTGCGGAAGATGGAAGCCTCTTGCGGGAGGTAGCCCACACCGAGGCGCGCGCGCCTGTACATGGGCTTGTCCGTCATCTCGATGTCGTCGAGGAAAATGTGGCCCGAATCGGGGCGCACCATGCCCACAATCATATAGAAGGAAGTCGTCTTGCCCGCGCCGTTGGGACCGAGGAGCCCGACGATTTCGCCCTGCGACACGCTGATGGAAACGTCGCTCACCACCTGGCGACCGCCATAGACCTTGCGCAGCTTATCTGTACGGATTGTGCTTACCAGACTCTTCATGGTTTCTTTTCCTCCGTTTTGGCTTTTTCCTCGTTCTCCCGTTTCTGGGCACGTTTTTTTCGGTTCTTGAAAAATTGAGACGTCACAGCCCTGACATCGTCGCTTTCCAGTTCTTTCTTGTCCGGACTTGCGCCGCCCAGCGAATCGGAAACATCCGTCTTTACGCCCGCTTTCGCAAGCGAATCCTGGCGAGCCCTTTCCCTCGCGGCCTTGTTGCGCTGTTCCTTTTCAAGATCCACATAGCGACCGCTCGCCATGTTGCTGCGCCCGAGCAGCCTAAGCGTCTTGACCGCATTCTTGAGCGGGTCGAAAACGATATTGATGGTATCGCCCGCGGCCTCGTTCTTGCCCGAGACCGTGCGGTCCTTCTTCACGTAGAAATACGTGCTCTGCGCCTTGCCCGAGACGACGGCGTGGTCCATCTTGCCCTTGTTGAAATACAGGTCGAGACGGTTACCGTCCATGAGGTTCCTGTAGTTGGGAAGGTCCGTCTCGTAGAAGAATCCCTTCGCGTTCAGGTTCACGTACAGGCGTTCGATCTTGTTGTCCTTGAATTCACAGAAGAGCGTATCGCCGAAAGCTTCCGTCACGTTCCCCGGGGCGTTCCTCTTCGGGTCTTCCTTCGAGATGCCGTGTGCGTTCCTTATCACGAGCGCGGATTTGAGCGTCTTCTTCGCCTCGTCGATAACGAGGAAGATGGAATCGCCCGTGAGGTGATAGTTCTTCATGTCGAACGTCGGGTTGCCCTTCATCGAAAGCCATCCGTTCCCGCGGTCGAAATAGCCGGTGTCGCAGGTAACGACCATGTCTTTCTGCGTCACCTTCACGTCCTTGTACGCCTCGGCGAATGAGAACTTCTTGTTGTAGATAATCTTCCGCGCCTCGATAGTAGTCGTGTCGACGGCGCCGTTCTTGACCTTCTCGTACTGGAACAGCTTGGGCTTCTGCGGCATCGTCAATATTTCGTTCTCGCGGTCGTATTCCAGATAGTCGCCCGTAAACTTGTACGAATTCGCGGAATCGCCCGCGATCACATTCCCGTTCGCGATGGCGATGTTCTGCTTTTTGCGGTAGGTGCCGTTCTCGGCCTGGATGAAACCGCTCGGGTGCGTGAACAGGAAGCCGCCGCTGCACTGCACCACTTCGGCATCCTTGTTCCAGGTGGCATGCTGCGTACGGAACCGGACGCTATCGTGCACGAACAAAACGCGGCCATGCAACAGCAGGTTGCCGCGCTTGCGGGCGACGGCGAGGCTGTCCGCATGCTTCATGATAAGCGGGGACGACTGCGCGAAGGCAGAGCCCGAAAATGCGAGCGCAAGCACCAAAGCTACCGCGAGCAGTCGCGGAAATGGACGGCGCCGCATCATTCGCGCCTCTTTGCACGCGGGCGAGAATCAGAGGCGGGTTCCTGCCGAGCCGCCTTCGGGGCGTCTTTCGGAGACTGCGCGGCGTTATTCGCAGTGCCGCTCGCCGCCGGAGATTTCACGGCGTTTGCCGCGGGGGCAGGAGACGCACTCGCTGCCGGAGTCTTGTTTGCCGCAGGCGCAGCCGGAGCAGGTTTAGCCGTGGGCGCCTTGTGCGGAACCGGCGCAGGATGGGCAACCGGAGCAGGGTGTCCCTGCGGGGCGGAAGCCTGCTGCGACGAAGACGATTCCGCGGGCTTCTTCTCAAGCTCTTCCGCCTGCTTCTTGTCTTCTTCCTTCATGCGCTTCGCCGCATCCTGGAATATACCCGTCACGTTCGAGAGGATGCGCCAGTTGTCCATATGGGCGTCGCTCTCGAACCCCTTGCCCTGCAGCACGTCGCCGTCTTCGGAGACGACACGCACGTAGCTGTCGGTACGCACCATGTTGTCGCGCTTGTTCCACAGCAGGGAATCCGCGCGCACCGAGGCGCCCTTCGGGGTCAGCGCATACACGTGCCCGTAGGCGTACACATAAGTGAACTTCATGTCCATGCGGCCGGAATCCGCTCGCAGGAACGCGACACGCTCCCCGACGGAATCGTAAATGTCCACCAGCACCGGACGCATGAAAACAACTTCCTTGTCGGACCAGCGTTCCAGATACGCGGTCTTGAGCTTCCACGAAAGGACGTCCTTGTCGTAGCAGTCGAGGAGCGTCGTATCGGTAAAGAGCATCTGCGGGCGCTCCACGTGAATCCAGGGCTTCTCTTCCTCGATTTCTTCGCATCCGGCAAACAGGGCCGCACACAGCGCCAAAAGCACGACAGCGGAACGCGGTCCGGGCACACCCCGGAACAACACGCCTCCCATTATGTACTGCAAAAATCGTGCCATGCTTACAAATTACAAATAAAAAAGGGTAAGAATTGCGTAATTTGGGGGAATTCGGGGATTTTTCGCCTACAAATGCATATATTGATACCATGATTAATTTCTTCCTACAAATTTTTGGAGACTTGAGAGTTACTTCATCCCTTTTTATTTCCTCCTTGATTTTTGGCGTTCCTTGTTTTTTGGGCTTTTTATGCGCGGTATTTTACCGGAACCTTAAATTCAAACTTTTGTGGATTACGCTTTGGTCCACAATTCTATGCTCTTTTATCGGAGCCTGTATTTACCTTACAAGCGGAGCAGTCAACTTCAATCCGCCAAGCAGCAATATACCTCACTTAACGATACTTACATTCAGCCTAGTTATATTCCTTCACATAGCTTGTCTTTTTTGCAGCAAATTTTTCAAATTCAAGAAAGTTTTCCATTGGTTGTTAGTCTTGTTGATTCCGGCATCGACTTTCTTCATTACGGCCCATTTCATGTGGAATATAGCAAAAGAACCTTGGGGTTCAATTGTCAAATCATCCCTGCAGAGTGCAGACCTTGAAAACGCACCAGATGCAGAATTCGAAATAGAATATTCATTTATCGGAAATAGCTGGAATGAATTCAGCACAGTAATTTTCCGCAAGCAGAATGCCAAAATCATATACCGCACCATATACAGCATGTGTGAGGACTTCGCCTATAGAGGCGATTCCATTTATGATGATTTTGTCTTAAAAAGAAGCGATTACGCCGGCGACACCAGCCAATGGAAAAAACTAGACGATAAAAAAATTCCTATCGTGAAAGAATTGAAAAGAAATATCGAAGATTATGAAATCGAATATACTTGGGTAAATTCGTACTCTTTTTTATACGACGACGCAATTATCGTTTCATTGAAAAATTTTCAAAGCCAATCTCACAAAGAACTTGTTCTAAAAAATTCTTCGGAAGCTGGCATCCACAAAGCCATCGCCATAGAAAAACTCATGCGCGAAGCATGGCCTGCACGAGAAGCGTTCACGACGCTTACGGAAGAAGAAGTCCAGAAGAAATGCAAGGAAGTAAAAAAAGACGACCCCGGCACTGATGAGCCCAGGGAGATGTTGTTGTGATGTCATATCGGCATCGATTGTTCTGTATAAAAAAGCTCCCGGCGCAGTGACCGGGGAAACATAGTAATACAAGACTTTACTGAATCCTATTGGATTCTGCGAACCCTCCAGGATGACACACAAGCATTGTCACCCTGGACCCTGGAGCACAAGGTGCGATAGGGGATAGGGTCCATAGGATGACAGTCTGCGATTAGCCTTCGCGGCCAAGCATGAACGCCTTCTTGTTCCCTTCGTGGAACTTTTCGGCGAAGAGCTTGTTCAAAGCGACAGTCCACTGTTCGACAGTGAAGTCGAAGTGCTTGCTCAGCTTGCCGAGCATCGCGACGTTCAGGGCCTTCACGTTTTCGAGTTTGGAGACGTCGATGTCAGCCGGAGTCAGCAGCACGCCGCCCTGCTTGAGGAAGGCCTCGTTCACCACGACCTGCGTCTCGTCGAATACCACCAAGTAGTCGGCTTCGCCCGTCGGGATCATCGGGGACTGGACTTCTTCGCCCTTCGCAAAGCGAACATCAGAAGCGATGGAACCGCCGCGCTGGCTCATGCCGTGCACTTCGGCCTTCTTCACGTCGTAACCCTGTTCGAACACGAGTTCCGCCATCACGTCGCTCGCCTTGATAACGCCTGTGCCACCGAGGCCGGCAAATTTCACGTTAACTACGCTCATAAAAACTTCTCCTTAAAAGTTGCCGTTCTTCTTGGCGGCGGCTTCGGACTCGGCGAGAGCCTTTTCCGCCTTTTCCTTGTTGGCCTTGTCCCAGGCGAGGATGCTCTTGAGAGCGAGGATGCAGGGGCTCTTCGCCACGATGAGCGTGAGCTCGTCCTTCTCGAGCGCTTCCTTAACGAGACGCTTGAATTCTTCGGGTTCCTTGACCTGGTTGACTTCGTAGACGTTGTCGAAACCGGCAGTCTTCGCGATGGCGCCGTAGTCGAGCTTGTAGGCCGGGCTATGGTCGAGGTGACGGCCCGTACCCGGGTGTTCCTGCTGACCCGTCATGGCGGTGATGCTGTTGTCGAGGATAATGACCACGTGGCCGGTGTCGGGACGGTTGTAGCCCGCTTCCACGAGGCCGGTGATGCCGCTGTGCACGAAGGTGGAGTCGCCGATCACGGAGACGACCTTCTTGGCCTGTTCGCGCGGGAGCACGTTACGCAGGCCGATACCCATGCCGATAGCGGCACCCATGTCGATCATGTAGTCCATGGCGCTGATGGGCGGGAGGGCGGCGAGCGTGTAGCAGCCGATGTCACCGGAAACGATGCAGTCGAGTTCCTTGAGCACGGCAAACGAGCTGCGGTGCGGGCAGCCCGGGCAAAGCATAGGCGGCTTGCCCTTGACCGGGACCGGATCCGGGTTCTTGTCGCCGGCGATAATACGGCGCACGCGGTTCACGTCGAGTTCGCCGAAGCGGAAAATCGGGTCGAACTTGGATTCGCACTGGATACCGGCGGCCTTGATGTTCTCGGCGAGCCACGGGTCGTTTTCTTCAATGACCAGGAGGCGCTTGCCTTCGAACTTCTTCGCGAAATCCTTGATGAGCTGCATCGGCAGCGGGTAGGTCATGCCGAGCTTGAGGATGCTCGCTTCGGGGGCGGCTTCACGCACGTGGTGGTAGCTGATGCCGCTCGTGATGATACCCATGTCGGCGCTGCGCATTTCCACCTTGTTCGGGCCTTCGGCCACGTTCCAGGCTTCCATCTCGTCCATCTTGGCGCGGAGCTTGCGGCCAGCCGGCTTGGAGAAGCCGGGCACCATCACGTGCTGGGCGATATTGCGCTCGAAGTTCGGCACCATGGCCGGGAGTTCTTCCTTCGGGACCACGATGGACTTGGAGTGGTCCACGCGGGTCGTCATGCGGAGTATTACAGGAATCTTGAACTTTTCGCTGGTCTGCACCGCAATGCGGAAGAAGTCGTAGGCTTCCTGGGAGTTGGAGGGCTCGAACATCGGGCAAACGGATGCCTTCGCATGGTTGCGGGTATCCTGCTCGTTCTGGGAACTGCCCTGACCCGGGTCGTCGGCAACGATCCACACCATGGCACCGTCCACGCCCGTGTAGGTCGCGGTGTAGAGC
>NZ_JAFZKX010000082.1 GCF_017551775.1 Fibrobacter sp.
ATTCGCGCTCCGCGTCATGCCGCAAGCTGCCCGGTTTCTATCGGCGTGAGCTGCTCTGCTGACCGTAACATCAAGGCAAAGATTGACGAAAACGGCCTCTGGCTCGAAAAGATGGAACACCATCCGGAAAACTACATTCCGGCTGGCAATGCCGTGAATCTCGCTCCGGCAGTTGAAATCGACCTTGACCGCCCCATGAAGGAAGTGCTCGCCGACCTCACCAAGTATCCGGTGAAGACGCGCCTCAGCCTCAAGGGCACGATGATCGTGGCCCGCGACATGGCCCACGCCAAGATCGCTGAAATCTTCGACAAGCAGGAACGCGGCGAAGAACTCACCGACGAAGAAAAGACCGTGCTCAAGGTCGTGTCCGACCACCCGATTTACTACGCCGGCCCGGCCAAGACTCCGGCAGGCATGCCCACCGGTAGCTTCGGCCCGACGACGGCAAACCGCATGGACCCGTACGTGATGCGCTTCCAGAGCAAGGGTGCTTCGATGATCATGGTCGCTAAGGGCAACCGCAGCCAGGATGTCACCGACGCCTGCAAGAAGTACGGTGGATTCTTCCTCGGCTCCATCGGCGGTCCGGCAGCCATCCTTGCTGAACAGAACATTCTGAGCAACGACATCGTGGCCTTCCCGGAACTCGGCATGGAAGCCATCCGCAAGATCACCATCAAGGACTTCCCCGCCTTCATCTTGGTCGACGATAAGGGCAACAACTTCTTTGAAGGCTTGATCTAAAGGTCGTTGCCCTTGCGCCAAGCGGATGCGGCTCGTATTAACGAGCCGTAGAAGCGCGGAGTATTTGGCTTCGTATGTTCTTTGCTGCGGTAGCCAAATACGGAGTCTCATTGGGGCAACAACTTCTTTGAAGGCTTGATTTAGTTTGATTGTGTCATCCTGAGCGAAGGCACAAAGTGCCGTAGTCGAAGGATCCAGACCCGAGTTAAACAAAAAATCCCGTCGGAACAACCGGCGGGATTTTCTTATATTACTTTATCCGTAACCATACGCCACTCACCGGGTTTTAAATCGCCGAGCGGGATGTTCCCGATTTGCACGCGAATCAAACGCAGGGTAGGGAACCCTACCGCGGCGGTCATGTGGCGTACCTGACGGTTCTTGCCTTCGATGAGCGTGAGGCGCACCCAACTGGTGGGAATGTTCGCGCGGAATCGCACCGGCGGATTGCGCGGCCAGAGCCAATCGGGTTCGCTTGCGATTTCGGCTTTGCAGGGCTTGGTGTGATATCCCTTGATGTCGACGCCCTTCGATAATTTGCGGACCGCGTCTTCGGTAATCTGCCCGTCGACCTGCGCCAAGTATGTGCGCGGGTGCTCGTATTTCGGGTCCAGCAATTTCTTGATGAGTTTCCCGTTGTCCGTGAGCAGCAATGCGCCTTCGCTGTCGTGGTCTAGTCTGCCTGCCGCATATACTCCCGGCGGAAACCCGAACGTGTCGAGTGCCGCGTGCCCGGATTCGGGCGTAAACTGGCTTAGTACGCCGAAGGGCTTGTTGAAGAGGATTACGGTGGACATTTGGGCGAAAGGTAGAAAAGCTATTCCATATTGTAATGAAAGAATCAAAAAATCTTTCCAAAAAACTGGTTTTGTAAATAATAGTTTTCGTACTTTATTTTTAGGGTTAACGATAAAGCTAGGAGGTAATACCATGAAACGCGTAACGTTAACAATGGTAATCGCTGTCGCGATGCTTGCAACGTCTTCGATTGCGGCCAACAAGGTAAAATCCAAATTGGGCAATGTCGATCTCACAATGCAGCGCGGTGGCGGAGAAGTGGTCTGCACGGCCAATTTCTACGACGAAATGACGATTGTCAGGGAGTCGGACGCAGAAGTCCTCGTCAAGGGGGCTTGCGGTCAGGGCTGGGTAGAAAAATCGAAAATCGAGTATGTAGCCGCTAAACCCGGAGACAATTCGATTACGATGGAAAACTTCGATGTGCGTGCTTGGATTGACAACAAGACCGCATTCGGAGTGTTCAGCGACCACTATGAAGACTTCGACGGCGTGAATATCGACCGAGACTTCAAGGAGTACTTGGTACACACGCTGGATCGAGAAAAAATGGAAATGAGCCGCGGTGAAAACTGAGCCCGGTTTGGCCTGACCCGAACGGATTATATTCCATACAAATTATTGCCCCGGTAGGCGCCGCCGGGGTTTACGTTTTTTGAAAGCAAAAATGATGATTTTGGCGATAAATAATATATATTAGGGGCATGATCGATATCTACGCTTTGTCGAAAAACCCGCTTGTTTTCCAAAAGACGAGGACAATCACCTCGGCTTATATTGACGTATCCGGAAAGATGGGACTTGCCCAAACTGTACTCATGGTTCAGGACAACATAACCGAAAATTTCGGATCCATCAAGATGGACAACTTCGTGGTGAAGGAAAAGGGCGGCTTCTGGGTCGTTTACAAGGCGAAGTTCAAGTTCCTGCGCAGGCCGTACTGGCGCGACAAGGTGGTGACCACGTCGTTCCCGGCGGATAACCAGCTGATTCGACTCAACGAGAATACGGCCATCACGACTGTCGAAGGCGACCCGATCATCTTCGCCAAACAGGAGATGTGTTGCCTCAGCATGGACAGGCATCGTCCGATGCGGCTTTCGTCCGTGAACTTCCCGACGGAAGGGTTCCCGGAAGCGTTCATTACCGATGACTTTGACCGGTTCAACGTGAAGCCCGAGGAATACAAGGAAGTCTACCGGCAGAAGGTTTTGCCGCAGCATATCGACATGTCGCATCACATGAACAACATCGAGTACGTGAAGCTCGCATTGAACGTGTTCAGCGCTTCCGATTTGGAACTCTGCATTCCGTCGGCTCTGGAAATCCACTACCTGGGCGAATCGAAGGAAGGGCAGACCATGAAGATTTTCCGCGCCGACCACAACGGTGCGACCTACATGCGTATTCTCGACGAGACCGACCGTCCCGTCTTCGAAATGAAACTACGCATGATGTAGTCTTTGCTTTGTCACCTTGGAGGCCCTGCAAAGGAGCCGATAGGATTCAAACGCTTTGGGTTATACCAGAAAATCGAAGAACTCGGGCCGGTGAAAATCCGGCTTTTCTGTTTCTATCGGGAAGGCGCTCAGGTAATGCGGCGTCTTCGCCTTGTCGGCGCACTTGTACAGGTTCCCGCGCAGTTGCACGCCTTCGAAGGAATGCAGCCCGAACAGGCTTGCGGGAATCCGGATGCTCACGTTCCAGCTGATGAAATCCCCGATGACGCTCGCGAGTTGCTTCGAGCGTTCTATCTGCGCAAGGCGCGCGCTGCTCAGCGGCGTGCGGTTCTCGCGGTCGGGGCCGTGTGCCGCAAGGATGAACCCGCGGCTCGTCGTCTCGAAATTGTAGTATTCGGAATGGTCCGACGGATTCTCGATGAAGATTTCGACGCAGGAGTCTTCCCAGCTGTTGCCGCCGTCTTCCATGACTTCGGAGCGGAAGCAGTCCAGCGGTTCTTCGACAAAAAAATCAACTTGGAGAAAAGCGCCGTCGTTATGGACGTTTGCCATCACGGTGGGGAGCGCAATTCCGCAGTTCTTTTCCCAGTTCATGTTCGGTTTCAGGAGCATGTGATTAAAATAGATAAATCAGTGATTTAAGCGATTAATCACCCCATGGCTTGTTGCCGATATGGCGGTTCCTGCGCAAAAACGGCAATTTCATTTTGGCACGCTTCTTGCAAATAGAGTTGTGCCCCGCGGGTGTTCGGCTCATGCATTGCCGGCCGCGGGTTCACATCAAATTATAGGAGGCCATACCATGGCAGAAAAAAACAATGCAGAAAAGGCTACCGCCGTCCAGGCGAGCGTAGAAACCAGCGGCGCAGAAAGCAAGGGCGCCGAATCCAAAAATGCCCAGTCGAAGGACAAGGCGCTCTCGTCTTTCGATTGCCTCGCCGTGACGCAGGTGCAGGTGTTCCCGTTCAAGGAAGGCCCGAGCCTCGGTCACATGAAGGGACTGGCGCAGATTGTCCTTAACGACCAGATGGTCATTCGTGGCCTTCGCGTGATGGACGGCGTGAACGGGCTTTTTGTCAGCTACCCGCTCGATCCTTTCTACAAGGGCGAAGACTTCAAGTCCATCTGCAATCCGATTACGCGCCAGTTGCGCGAACATATTGAAAATTGCGTGCTTGAAAAGTACCAGGCCGCTGTAGCATAGGGGTGTCCTTTGTTCTATAGAATCCGCTCGTATTGCCTGTTTGGAATCAAGGCCGTTCCCGTAAGCGTTGAAGTCGACGCTTCGCAGGGGCTGCCCGGCTTTACTTTGGTCGGACTTCCCGACAACGCCGTCCGCGAATCCCGCGAGCGCGTGGTGTCGGCGATACGGTCCATAGGAAAGGTCGTTACGGGATTCCGGACGACAGTGAATCTTTCACCGGCGGATTTGCGGAAAGAGGGAAGTGCCCTGGACCTTCCGCTGGCGATAGGGATGCTTGTGTCTACCGGCGAGATTGGCGTCGAGGAAATCGAACGCTATGTCTTTGTCGGGGAGCTGTCGCTGGACGGGCTTTTGAAACCGGTAAGAGGGGTCTTGGCCATTGCGATGAGCCTGTCTCGCGATGACAAGAACATCCTGGTGATTCCGAGGGCGAATGCCTCCGAGGCGTCGCTGGTGGAAGGTCTTCGCTATGTCTGTTTTGATTCTCTTGGGGAGTGTGTCGAATTTTTGGAAAGCGGGAATTTGGATTTGGTTGCCACCGCATCGGGAATGTCGCGGGATGACTGCCTGTCGGTTTCCCGCGATGTTCCCGATTTCAAGAACGTGGTGGGCATGGACGGTGTCAAGCGCGCGCTCGAGATTGCGGCCGCGGGCGCCCACAATTTTTTGCTGGTTGGTTCGCCGGGGGCGGGCAAGACGTTGTGCGCTCGGTGCTTGCCGGGAATCCTTCCCGACATGACGGACGAGGAAGTTCTCGAGACTACGTGCATCCATTCCTGCGCTCGCCGATCGGGCGATTCCGCGGAATTCAAGCCGGTGGTCGTTCGCCCGTTCCGCACGCCCCATCACTCTGCGTCGATGGTCTCGCTGGTGGGCGGCGGCTCCCGGCTTTTGCCGGGAGAGGCGAGCCTCGCGCATAACGGCGTGCTGTTCCTCGATGAGTTGCCAGAATTCAACCGCTGCGTGCTGGAGGCATTGCGGGAACCCATGGAAGACGGGTTCATCTCGGTGAGCCGCGCGAGCGGTACCGTAACCTGGCCGGCGCGCTTCATGATGGGTGCGGCGATGAACCCATGCCCCTGCGGGTTCGCGATGGACCCCAAGCGCGTGTGCACGTGCCTGCCCGATGCGCGCAAGCGCTACCGCGAAAAAATATCGGGCCCGCTGTTGGACCGCATCGACATCCAGGTGAGCGTTCCGCCGATGGAGGCGTCCGCTCTGGTGGACGCCCGTGAACGCGAAAGTTCCGCCGATATCCGCAAGCGGGTGTGCGAGGTGCGCGCCATCCAGCGCCGCAGGTTTAAGGACCTGCCGTTCAAGTCGAATGCGGAAATGTCTTCGGAATACGCGAAGAAGTTTGCGGGCATGTCGCGCGAGGTGGAACGCTTCGCCGTCTCCGCTGCCGATAATATGAACCTGAGCGCCCGCGGGTTCTACCGCATGCTGAAGGTCTCGCGCACCATCGCGGATATGCGCGGCGCCGAGGTCGTGGAAATTCAGGATATATCGGAAGCTCTGCGGTATAGGACCATAAACTGAAAGGACCGCTTCGAAGCGGTCCTCAATCTTAACGTCTGACGCGGATGCTCGATTCGGCTCCGGCGCAGTTCGGGATGGCCTGCGGTTTGCGGATGCTGACCTCGGCTACCTGCGCCTTGGGGTAGTTGTCCAGGATGTGCTTGGCCGTTTCGAGCACGAGGGTTTCCTCAAGCTGGAATTGCGCCATGCGGATAAATTCCTGTAAATCCTGGGCGAGTTGCGCGTAGTCGATGGAATGGATCAGGTCGTCGTTCTGGGCGGCCAAGGTAAAATCAAGCCATACGGAGACGTTCAGCACTACGGGCTGCTCGTTTTCCCTTTCGTAGGGGAGCGTCCCGAGGATGCAGTTGAACTGAATGTCTTTGAGCGAGATTTTACCGGTTTCGATTACCATACGAAGAGTACGATAGCCGCAGTCAGGGATACTGCAGTCACGCCGAACCAGAGGTTGCGGGCGAGGGTGTAGGAATCCCTGGTGTTCTTATTGACTTCCATGCGCCTTTCAAGATCTGCAAGGCTGTAGGGAGTGCTTGTGGGGTAAGAGGCGAATTGCTTGAGAGCGACCTCGCAGGCGGCAGGTTCCTTGTCGCTGGCGCAGTCCGTCTTGATCCTATCTATGATGTTCGAGTGCAACTTGTCGAGATCGTCATAGGCGTCGCTAGCCTTGTTGCCTTCCATCTGCTGTGTTACGCCGATAATGGCGCTGGTCACGGCAAGGGCGGAAAGGGCGATTGCGCTCCAGAAGCGAACTTCGTCGGCGATACCGAAACGGTCGGTCGCATTTTCGGAAGCGTCGCTCACGGCGTAGTCGCGTGCATCGGCCTTGGCGTTCGATTCGTCAATGTCGCCGGCGACATCGACTTTGTCTTCATCATCGTCTTCGTCTTCGCAATCCGGATCGTAGTCGTCACATTCTTCTTCTTCGCTAGAGGCGACTTCGGGTGCGGCAGACGGCTCGGCGGAAGCTTCTTCGGCGGAAGCGTCATCGGCCTTCAACTGGACCATTTCTCCATCGACGAAAGCGACTGCGGTCGTGAAACCGGGGATGTAGACGGCCTTGCCGTCGAAATAGACCTTTTCGATATCATCTTCGAAGGGCATGCCGCGACGGGCGTAGAGCCTCGTGGTCACGAGCTTGCTGTATTCGACGCCTTCCGCTTTAAGCGGGACGAGCTTCGAGAGGTCGCCCTTGCCGCCCTGGAAGAGCTGGTAAGCTGTGGGCTGCTCGCCGAACGGGTCCGTGAACTTCTGGCGGACGACCAAACGGCCATCCTGGAGGGAACTGACCTCGTCTGCCGGAGCGGTCTTTAGCTGGCCGCCGAATTCGGCTTTGATGTAGCTGTCGGGGGTACCGGCATCACTTGCTGTAAATTCTTCAATATCGTAAGAACCGGCGAACGCCGTGACGATGGAAAGGCAAAGAGCCAAGAGAGTTAAACGCTTCATTATGTATTACTCCAAATGGACTAATTTTTAAGGAAATATATAAAAAAAAAACGAAATGTTTAAAAAAGTAAGGAAAATTGATTCTTTTTACCCCATTTTATGACGTAGAACAATCTTTATTGTGTTTTTTGTGGGATTTTCCCGAGAAAAATTCTAATTTTAAGCCCGTAAATTTTAACCCCAAAAGAGGATCCCATAATGGCAAAGCTCTCTATTGAAGATCTCGAACTCGCCGGCAAGCGCGTGTTCATCCGTGTTGACTTCAACGTTCCGCAGGACAAGGTGACTGGCGAAATCACCAACACCAAGCGTATCGAAGCCGCTCTCCCGACCATCCAGTACGCTCTCGACAAGGGTGCAGCCGTCGTGCTCGCTTCCCACCTCGGCCGTCCGAATGGCGAAAAGAACATGAAGTACACCCTCGCTCCGGTTGCCAAGAAGCTCGAAGAACTCATCAAGAAGCCGGTGAAGTTCCTCGCTGA
>NZ_JAFZKX010000083.1 GCF_017551775.1 Fibrobacter sp.
ATCTTCAACAAGGCTATCCTCGGCGCGTTCGACATGTCGAAAACCGCGTTCGAAATCGCCCTCGGCCTCACGGGCATTCTCTCCCTCTGGCTCGGCATCATGAAGATTGGCGAAAAGGCGGGCGCCGTGCAGATTCTCGCAAAAATCGTCTCCCCGCTGTTCAGCCGCCTGTTCCCTGAAATCCCGAAGGACCATCCCGTAGTCGGCACGATGCTCATGAACATCAGCGCGAACATGCTCGGGCTCGACAATGCCGCCACCCCGATGGGCCTGCAGGCGATGAAGCAGTTGCAGGACTTGAACCCGAACGAAGACAAAACTGTCGCCAGCAACTCGCAAATCATGTTCCTCGTGCTGAACGCGAGCGGACTCACGCTCATCCCGGTGAGCATCATGACATACCGCGCCCAGATGGGGGCAGCGAACCCGAGCGACATCTTCTTGCCCATTCTCCTTTCCACGTTCTTCAGCACCATGGCGGGCATCTTCGCCCTCAGCTTTTTCCAGAAGGTCAAGCTTAAAGACCCGGTAACGGTCGCATGGCTCGGCGGGCTTTCGGCCTGCGTCATCGCCATCATGTTCTACTTCAGCCACCTCACCGCCGAAGCCATCGGTACCACGAGCCTCTTCATCAGCGGCATCGTGCTGTTCAGCATCATCGTCGCGTTCCTCGGGCTCGCGGTGTACAAGAAGGTTCAGGCCTACGAAGCGTTTGTCGAAGGCGCGAAGGACGGCTTCCATACCGCCGTGATGATCATCCCGAACCTCGTCGCCATCCTCGTGGGTGTCGCCGTATTCCGCGCGAGCGGTGCCATGGATTTGCTCATGAACGGCATCTCGTGGGTGCTCGGGCTGTTCGGGGTCGGAAACGACGTGGTTCCCGCGCTCCCCACCGCATTCATGAAGCCCTTGAGCGGAAGCGGTGCCCGCGGCATGATGATCGACGCCATGAAGGCTCTCGGTCCCGACAGTTTTGCCGGCCGACTCAGCTGCATGTTCCAGGGCGCCGCCGACACCACGTTCTACATCATCGCGGTTTACTTCGGTTCTGTGGGTGTGAAGAAGACACGCCACGCCGTCACCTGCGCACTCATCGCCGACGCCGTGGGCGTGATTGCAGCGATTGCGATTGCTTACCTGTTCTTCCCGCCTACTTAATCTCGAGAGGTGGCGTCCACAGCCTGCACATATTGCCTGTAGATGCGAGGAACCACACGCAAACGCCGATGATCATCCGGCAAGAATGGCTCGGGTTTCTTAATCATCCGTACTAGCTTTTCCGCGATAGCCTCGCTCGCCGCGGCATGCGCTTTTCCGTTCCAGTGGGAATCAGTCCTCCAGAAAATCTCTTCCGGAACCCCCTTAAGATTCCTGCGGCGAATTTTGGAAAAATGGTCTTCCAGATTGACATATCGAATGTCATTTAGGAGAAAACTATCAAAAAAGCCGTTATACCGGATATTGAATCCATCGACCCATTGCGAATTCCTGTTCGGAGGCATAACGAACAATATACGCGCCCCGAAAGTCCATGCCAGTGAATCGAGTTGCCGGAGGTTCTTCACGAGAGCTGCATTTTCCGACGCATATTCCGGACCAACACCAACCACGACGGTATCCGGAGAAAACAGGAGGTGGTCCGCGACCTTCGACATTGCCGGCAGGGGTTGTATCGTGCCGTCATACGCCTTTATCATTGGGCGACGCCAGACCTTCGCATCGGGATGCCTGTCCCTATAGAGCGCATAACGCCAGGTATCGGTCAACTCACGAATTTCGGCCACCGGCGGGAAGCGGCGCATCTTGAAATCGACCGCACCCGGAGCCTCGAGGAAGGCGCGACGGCGGATGCGCTTGATCTTCGAGGCGAGGCCACGGCCCTCGTTCCAGGGAGCGACATCGCCATAGTTGTAGACGGCATTTTCGCCGAAGTTCGCATACACGTTCCTCTCGACGCATTCCACGACGATGACCTTCGGAACAGGCTTCCCTTCCTTGGCGCGGGCAGCGGCAAGTGCAAAGAGCGATTTCGGGGAGCCCTGCAGGTCGACGTAGTCCACCGCAGAAACCTTCCCGATTCCCGCTGTAGAAAGCTTATCCGAAACTTCTTCGGGCAGTGGCTTGTGGCCGAACTGCACGCGGCTGAAGCTATCGCCCAACCACCAGACGATTGCCGAATCGAGCGACGCCGTATGCACGCTTTCGTCGGGGCGGTACGGCTTATCGACAACTTCTTCGTACTGCTTGACGGAGGTGAGCCTGAAGAGGTCTCCCCTGCCGGTGAACCACTGCGGGAACGCTCCGCTAAAGAACAGCGCGAGCATCGCGATGGAAAGCAGACCAAGTCCGCGAACACACCAGAGAGCGATTTTAGTCTTCGTATCCATCGTCGCTCCTAGAACTGGAAGTAAATGAACCCTTGCCCGCTAAAGCGGCCGAGGAAAATGATTGCCAACAGATAGACAAGGCACCAGGTCCAACGCCATGCTCCCGGTTCGTCACCTACGATGGCACCACGCGTACCGCCACGGGTAATAACCGCCCGCGCCCCCCAAATCGAAAGTCCCACGGAGCAACTGACCAGCACGGCACGGGGCACGGCAACACCGTCCCAAATTGCGTTGCGGAACGCATCCACCACGTCACCGAACGAACCGAAGTTAAAGAGTGCCGCCATGTAGTTCAGCCACGACGCGAAATCCGGAGCACGGAACAACGTGAAGAACAGCACAACCAAAGTAAATGTCTTTATGCGACCAAGCCACGGGTGCTTTACCGGAAGCTTGCGCCAGGGCCTTTCGAGCACGTAGGCGACGCCATGGCACACGCCCCATGCCACGAACGTCCATGCGGCACCATGCCAGAGCCCGCTCAAGAAAAACACGATAAGCACGTTCACGATAGCGCGCGGACGACCCTTGCGCGAACCGCCCAGGCTAAAGTACACGTATTCGCGGAACCAGCTCGTGAGCGAAATATGCCAGCGTTTCCAGAAGTCGTAGATGCTTGTCGCGAGCAGGGGCGCATTGAAGTTTTCCATAAGGCGCACGCCAAAAATCCGCGCGATACCGATGGCGATATCCGAATAGCCCGAGAAATCGAAGTATATCTGGAACGTGAAGCACACGCCCGCAATGGCAAGGTCGAGCGGCGACATCTGCATGGCATACCCGGCAGCGACCTGGTTGAACACCGCATCCACAAATACACCCAGGTGGTCCGCCAGCACGGCCTTCTTGAAGAAACCCTGCAATATGCGGAACATGCCCGCCTGCAAATCCGCCACATCAAAGCGATGTTCGAGCGCAAGTTGCGGCATCAGGTGCGGAGCGCGTTCAATCGGGCCCGCTACCAACTGCGGGAAGAACGTCACGTACAGTGCGTACTGCGCGATGTTCCTACACGCGGGTATCTTCCCGCGATAAACGTCAATCACGTAACTCAGACTCTGGAACGTGTAGAACGAAATGCCCATCGGGAGCAGCAGCTTGGGCAAGTTCAAAGGCATCCCCATCCACGGGGCGACAATCGCGTTCCACGTTTCCTCAAAGAATCCCAGATACTTGAACGCAAACAGGAGTCCGAGGTCAAAGCAGAGAGAAATTACAAGTGCGATGCGCCGTTTAATGTTCGCTTTAACATTCGCGCCGGGCGTATCATCAACAGGGCCGAACCTCTCGATGAACCGCGCCATCGTGAAGTCCACGCCAATTGTAGCAAGGATAAGCGCGAGGTATTCGGGGCGCCACACCGCATAAAAATAGAGGCTCGCCACCAGGATAAGGATGCGGCGGAATTTTCCGCCCCATGCATTCTCCTTGCCGACGGGAACAGCATAATACAGCCCTACGACGGCTATGGCAAAAAGGATAAAGAACCAGGAATGGAAAAGCACGCTACCCCAGGATTCCGGTCGCCTGCGCAATCAAGAAACCGATATAGCCCACGTACGCCACGAGGAAGACGGAGCCTTCAATACGGTTGATTCTCCCCACGCGACGGCCATCCGCATCGACACGGCTCTTGCGCACAGGGAGTCCGAAAAGCAGGAGGAATATGGTCAAGGTAGCCATCACCGGGAAATCGCGGCTAAGGACGGACGCGTTGAAGGAATGCATCGGAGAAATCGTAGCCGCAATGCCAACTACGGCAAGCGTATTGAAAAGATTGGATCCAATAATGTTTCCGAACGCCAGGTCATCTTCCCCCTTGCGGGCGGCAGCGATAGAACTGGCGAGTTCCGGCAGCGAGGTCCCGACGGCGACAATGGTAAGCCCGATAAGCAAATCGCTCACACCGAGCGCACGGGCGATTTCCACAGCGCCCCACACGAGAGCACGCGAACTTGCCACCAGGAGCACAAGCCCGAGCAAAAGCCACAGGAGCGATTTACCGAGCGAAGGCTTTCCCTGATCATCCGCATCAACAGTTCCGTCGGCAGACTTGCGCCTCATCTCGTTCCAGATGCTGAGGCCCATCACGACGGCGAACAGGACCAGCAGGATGACGCCGTCCAGTCGGTCGACAGAACCATTCAACATCAGGATAAACGAAACCGCGGTCACGGCCAGGAGAACCGGGAGATCCCGGAACAGGGCCTTACGAACAACGACGACCGGGGAAACGATCGCCGTCATGCCGAGAATCAAAGCTATGTTCGCTATGTTGCTGCCATAGGCATTACCGAGAGCCAGTTCGGGAGCGTTCTGCATCGCAGACAGGGCCGAAACCACCATCTCCGGAGCCGACGTTCCAAAACCGACGACTACCATGCCGATAAGGAGCGTGCTCATGCCGCAGAAACGCGCGACACCGACAGCTCCGTCGACAAACTTGTCCGCACTCCAAACTAGAACCCCCAGCCCCAGAAGTACAGCAACAATAGGTAGGATCATAGATTACAGTGCGTAGAAGGAGAACCCGAGAAGCAGGGTGCTAGAAGAAAGTTCATTGATGCGCCATCCGCCAACCTCGTCATAGTAGTTCGAGAAACCGTATTCGTAGCGGAGATCGAACGACATGTAGCGATTAGCCTTGATGGTGAACCCGAGCAGAAGCGAGAAGTCGGCAGAATTGCGGTAGTCCGCGGCAATCATGTCGTGACTGTCCTTGTAGGGTTCCTTTTTATTCGTTTCGCTGTTGTACTTTTCGAAGGAATACCTGAATTCGTCACGCACGGGAATAGACACCTGCGCACCGAAATCAACCGTGAAGCTGGCATAGGGCGACTTCAGCAAGAAAAGCATCGGCACGGAGATGCGGTCAGCCTTGAACTTGAGACGAGCCTCCTTTTCCATGTTCGTTCCATACATGTAGGAACCGGTCGCATCGGAGTGGTCATAGAGGGCGCCAATCTTGAAGCCCATCATGTACTCGTTCAGCGGGAACAAAGCGAAGGCACCGACCTTCCAGGCGACACCGCTGTAAGATTCGTCGAAATCCCAGTCGTCATCAGAAAGCGTGTTCATGCCGATGAACCCCTGCACACCGAAGGTGAACTTCATCGGGACAGGTTCGCTGCTCGGGCGATATTCGGCCTTCTTGGGCGCCGGCGCCGGCTTGCGAACTACGACAGGAGCCGGATTGCCATAGACCTCTCCGGTAGAGGGGTCAACGCCGCGAACGGCCACAGGAGCAGGCATGCTACCATAAAGGTCGGATTCGACAACCGGTGCGGGCTGAGCCGCAACAGGTTCAGCAACGGCAGCCGGTTCAGCAGGAACATCCTCCGCGACAGGCGCAGATTCCGCTGCAGGCTGCTCGACGGGGGCAGCGACAACGTCGCTCGTGGCCGGAGCGGAAGCTTCGGCGGCAGGAGCCGGTTCAGCAGGAGCCTCTGCAGCTACTGCGGGTGCTTCGGCGGGCTGAGCCGCCGGTGCTGTGGCGGGAGCCTGCGCAAATGCGAGCGCCGCCGATACCATAACAATCCCAAGTGTTGCCACTTTTTTGTTCATATAACCCTCCGTTTGGATATTCATTTATCATTATAGCAAAAAAAAGCCGAAAAGCATCATTCTTTTTTCAAAAAATCAATTTTTTCGAAGACGCAAAAGGCAAGGCCACGCCCGGAGGGCCGTTGTAAGCAAAAAATTGCTATTATTTTAAACATGAATCTCAATATTTGCATCAAGGAATCCGGCAAGGCGAACGCCTATGCCCTATTTTTCGTAAAAAAGTCCATCCAGTTTTCGAACATTCTCACCGAAGTCGGTGAAAAGCAGGCAGAATCGGTACTCGACGGCATGCAGGACGGCCCCTTCGAAGACCTCGAATACCTCGAAATTGACGACAAGCCGACTATTTTCGTAGACGCCGCCAAGGAACGCGGTCTCTCGAACCTCGACCACCTGCGAATGGCAGGCTACCGCCTCGCCCAGAAGGCGATGAAAAAGCAGATCAGCTGCGTGAGCCTGATGCTCGCCGACTGCGCCGAAGAACAGTTCAAGGCCATCCTCCACGGGCTCCACTACGCCGAATACAAGTTCGACGCCTACAAGACCAAGCAGAAGCCGAACTTCCAGGTCACCTACGAGATTGTCGCGGGCGAACGCGCGGCCGCATTCAAGCAAATCGCCGAAGATGTCGCCGTCGAAAACAAGGCGGTCGTCCTCGCGAAGAACCTCATCAACACCTGCGCCGCCGACCTCTACCCCGCCGAATTCGTCGAAAACGCGAAGACCATCGCGAAGTACACGCCGGGCCTTTCCATCAAGGTGCGCGACATGAAGCAGCTCGAAAAGGAAGGCTTCATGGGCCACGTAACCGTCGGCAAGGGCAGCTCGCACGAGCCGTACATGATTACGCTCGACTACAAGCCCGCCAAGCGCACGTCCAAGGACCACCTCGTCATCGTCGGCAAGGGCCTCACGTTCGATACCGGCGGCCTCTGCCTCAAGCCGCCCAAATCCATGCCCGAAATGATCAGCGACATGAGCGGTGCCGCCACCGCGCTCGCCGCCATCCAGGCCATCGCGACTCTCAAACTTCCCGTCCACGTGAGCGCCGTCTGCTGCCTCGCCGAGAACGCCATCGGAAACAAGTCCGTACTGCCGGGCGACATTTTCAAGGCCAAGAACGGCAAGACCGTCATGGTCGACAACACCGACGCCGAAGGCCGCCTGGTGCTCAGCGACGGACTTGCCGAAGCGGGCGAAATCGGGGCAACGCACATCGTCGACATCGCCACCCTCACGGGAGCCATGGTCCGCGCGCTCGGCTATGCCATCACCGGATTCTTCAGCAACGACGACGACCTCGCTCTCAAAGTCATTAACTGCGGTGAAGCCTGCTGCGAAAAATTCTGGAGCATGCCGCTCGAAGAAGAATACGCCGATGCGCTCAAGGACAAGTTCGCCGACCTCAAGAACACGGGCAGCGACGCTGGCGCCATCGCCGCAGCGCTTTTCTTGCAGGAATTCGTCCCCGAGAATACCGCCTGGGCCCACTGGGACATCGCGGGCACGGCCTTCACGACAAAGAAGTGGAAGTACACCGAATATGGAGCCACCGGTTTCGGCGTGCAGACCCTCATTGAACTCGTGCGTGAAATGGCAAGCGAACCTCAGGGCGAATAACCCTCGGCATCCTTACATCAAGGCAGTTTACCTGCCCCGAGAAAAGGCTTTTACAACAAACGTAAAGGCTTTTTTATACCCTGTATGTAAATTCCAAGACAAATTTATAAAAAATTACAATAAACTTATAAATTTATTGCACATTTTTATTATCTTTGCGTGTGCTTGACCACATCCACAACGCACCCGATAGGAGTTTCCGCTTGAAACTTTTCTGCTTTCCACACGCTGGAGGCTTTTCTTTGTATTATGCCTTCCTGCGCAAGTACGAATACAGACACCTCGATAAAATTCTCGTTTTCGATTACCCCCGCAACAATTTCACATTCAACGGAACACCGGACGATTTTCAGCAATACGTCGATGCGGCCATAAACTACATCCAAGGCAACAAGGAAGAAGACGAACCGTTTTTACTATTCGGGCACAGCATGGGCGCATATATCGCCTGCGAGGCCGGACTTGCGATGCAGAACAAGTACGGGAAAGCACCCTTGGGCGTTGTCGTATCGGGCCAGAACCCGCCCTACTCCGTAACGCTCGGCAAGCACCAGGAAATGCCTACGGACCTGTACGCCTTCGCGAAGCGCTTGGGCGGCGTGCCGCAAAAGATTCTCGACAACAAGCAGATGTGCGAGAAGCTCTACAGGTTCGCGGAAGCCGACATGAAGGCCGTGGCCACGTACAAGCCAACGCTTGCCTCCGGCGACGAGCGGCTCGCATGCGGTATGCTGCTGCACGGAGCAGATGATTTCATAGTCGATCCCGCTTATTACTGCCATTGGGACAAGACTTTCCGCAAGATTTTCATGGACAAGGTGTTTACGGGCGATCACTTCTACTTCAACAATCACCGCGACGAAATCGCCCCCCTGTTGGACAATTTCGCCGAAGTACTGTCAAAGGAGACAAAATAATGCGCAGGGTGGTTATTACAGGAATTGCGCCTATAGTCGCGATGGGTGCCGGGCAGGAGTTTTTCGACAAGCTCATGGCCATGGAACCGGTCATCATGCCGACTGACGAGAGCTACTGCAACGGAGCAAATACCTCCAAGTGGTACGTGCCCTACCCGGAAATAGACCTCACGCCGTACAAAGCGCAACTCCGCCAGATGCTGCTGCTCGCCTCCCGCAACGCGATAACGGCGGCGGTCGCCTCGCTCATGGCTGCCGAAGACGCGGGAATCCAGAAATTCGACCCCGATACGGCAGTATTCTTCGGCGGAAGCACGATGGATGCCGAAGACCTGTACGCCGCATACAACACGACAACGTCAGGCCGCCGCATGCACCCGTCATCGAACCCGAAGACCATGGCAAACGCCGTGCCGGCGTGGATTTCGATCCTGTTCGGAATCCACGGGCGGTCGCAAATCATCGCGACCGCGTGCGCGTCCGGTACGGACGCGATCGGCGCGGCGTACGAGCATATCTGCATGGGCAAGAGCAAGATGGCCATCTGCGGCGGCGCCGACCGCATGAACTGCTCATCGCAAATGATATTCCGCTCATTCGACGTGCTCGGGGCGCTGACTCGTTCACCCGACGGTCTCCCCCGCCCGTTCTCCGATGAACGCAGCGGCTTCTTGTTCTGCGAAGGCGGCGCATGCACGCTTATCCTTGAGGAATACGAATCCGCGAAGGCCAGGGGCGCAAAGATTTACGCCGAGATTACCGACTTCCGCGCCTGCTGCGACGCATTCCATATCGTGAAGATGCCGGACTACCCCGAGCAAGTCATCTCGATGCTCAAGGAGATGGCGAAAGGGAAAAAACTGGACTACTACAACGCGCACGGGACGGCGACAACGGTCAACGACCAGATGGAAGCGACAGCACTCCGCGAAGTTTTCGGCTCCGAACTCGACAGCATTATCATCAATGCGACAAAGAGCATGACGGGGCACGCCATCGGCACCTCGGGCGCCCTGGAAGCCGCCGTAACGGCGTATTCCATCAAGAACGGAATCGTTCACGGCAATCTCGTCGGAACCCCGATGGAGGGGCTAAACCTGCCCAAGCAAACCCAAAATCGTGAAATCAACTGTGCCATCAGCACATCGTTCGGATTCGGCGGGCACAATTCCGCCCTGATGCTCGAAAAAGTTTAACGCCGGCACACGGCAAAACATAGGAAACAACATGACTCTCGCAGATTTTAACGCCCTTCTCGAAGAACACAATATCAAGCCCGAAGTAGAACCGCAGGAAAACGTGCCTGTCGTGGACCTCGGCATCGATTCTTTTGAAATCCTGATGGTTCTCGGAGACCTCGAAAGCGCCGCAGGCACGTCGCTCGACCTTTCGCTCGATGCCACCGTCGGAGACGTTCTTCAAAAGATGACCGCCGCCGGGAAATAAGCGGCAGCGCATCTACATTTTCACCCGAACAATTTACCGGCCATCGGCATAGCCGATGGTGCGGCTTTTTTGTCAGTTTAACGTTTGAAAATCAAATTCATTCTGGTTTCGGAACTATATTATGCTTTCTTTCGGAACCAAGAAACGTTCCGTCTTTTTTGTACAACATCCCATCACTGCTCGGCATTATATCTCCATGCGACAGTTCTTCTTTTGCCGCATATAAATCCTTAGTGCTAAAGCGATACAAAGCCATTCTAGAATCTACAGCGTAACACAAATCCATCGCTCCGGCACATGTATGTTTTACATTTTTTTCTTCAAGCATTTTACAGAACTTCTCTAATTCTTCATTTTTCTCCCTCACTAGCGCATACAATTCACAGCAATGAATTCCGTCCTGGGATTTGCAAAAATGCTTGCTAGTCATTCCATCATAAGCAAAAGCTTTCATTGTTAGACTTTTTTGGTAAGTAACAGCAATTAAAGTATCCCCATAATTCTCAACTGTTTTCTTCACAATATCACGCTCCTTTGGGGACAATCCGCAGGGAACCGCAAAACCATTTTCATAACACATTTCAAAGGAAATCAAGGAATCAACCTCATTTCCCCAATAGAAGTGCTTAAGACTCCTTTCAAAAATAGAGGCCAGCAGTAAAGCCATTTCAAAATCATTGGCGAAATTATTTTCATCGATGCCAACATAGTAACGTTCCGGCACCCAAGTCGAGCCTTCTTCTTCTAGGAATCGCTCTATTGAAAACTTCTTGGATACAACCACTTGAGCATAAAGATGATCGCAAGTCTTTCCTTCTTTTGAAGCACAGGTCGCTTCAAGAGAACCATCCTCATTAAGAATTATTTTTGACATTGTCGGAAAGTCTTCAATGACAGATTGCGCATAGCTTATGGATTGCAGTTTAAAACGAAGTCCCTTCAGAGAGTCTTCACCATTCATTTTCTTCACCACATTCACAAGCAGTGCAGAATCCAAGGAACACGGATGCCGAGTTATGACTCCATCAACATCTGAAAAGCAAACCTTATAAGAACATTGCTGTTTTGCACTATCAGGTGCATTTTGCACAAGCTTTAACTTCGAACTAATAGCTTCTAATTCATTAACAGACCGAGCCATTCTGTCATCAAAAAACTTTTTAAAAAGAGCCGAATCTAAAATGCTATAAGTCGTAACGGAAACAGGCTTCGCGGGGGGCGTATTTTTCGCAACCATTGCGGCAGACAATTCCGCCGTCGTCACCTTTTGGTCTATAGCTTCGTCTTTTGGGCCACAGCCAACCAAAACCATCAGAACACCAAGAATCAACACTCTAAAAAACACTCCAAACCTCACGGAAAAGCCTTAGGCATCCCACAATTTACTATTTTTGTTCCGTTCAAAATTTAAACCAAGGACTCAAAATGAGCAAGAATTACAAGATTGCAGTGCTTCCGGGCGACGGTATCGGTCCCGAAGTGATGAAAGAAGCTGTCCGCGTGCTGGACGTGGTTTCCAAGAAGTTCGGTTTCGACGTGAACGCCGAATGGGCAAACGTCGGTGGCGCCGCCTACGACGAAAGCGGTTCTCCGCTGCCGGAAAGCACCCTCAAGCTGGGTGAAGCTTCTGACTGTATTCTTTTCGGTTCCGTGGGCGGCCCGAAGTGGGAACACCTCCCCCCGAACCTGCAGCCGGAACGCGGCGCTCTCCTCCCGCTCCGTAAGCACTTCAAGCTTTTCTGCAACCTCCGCCCGGCCCGCGTTTACAAGGAACTCGCCGGTGCTTGCCCGCTCCGCGCCGATATCGTGGGCGACGGCTTCAACATCCTTACCGTCCGCGAACTGACGGGTGACGTTTACTTTGGCCAGCCGAAGGGCCGCGAAGGCGTTCCGGGCTCCAAGGAAGAAATCGGTTTCGACACCATGAAGTACAGCCGCTACGAAGTCGAACGCATTGCCCGCTTCGCTTTCGATGCCGCCATGCTCCGCAACAAGAAGGTTGCCTCCATCGACAAGGCCAACGTGCTCACCACCAGCGTGCTCTGGCGTGAAGTCGTGAACGAAGTCATCAAGGACTACCCGGAACTGACTCTCGAACACCTCTACGTGGACAACGCCGCTATGCAGCTTCTGAAGCGCCCGCGTGAATTCGACGTGCTGCTCTGCCCGAACCTCTTCGGTGACATCCTCACCGACGAATGCGCAATGCTCACCGGTTCCATGGGCCTCCTCCCGTCCGCTTCTATCGCCGAAGGCTCCTTCGGTCTGTACGAACCGGCCGGTGGTTCCGCTCCGGATATCGCTGGCAAGGGCATCGCTAACCCGCTCGCCCAGATTCTCTCCGTGGCCCTCATGCTCCGCTACACCTTCAAGGAAGAAGAAGCGGCCAAGGCCATCGAAGCGGCTTGCGAAAAGGTCATCGCCCAGGGCTTCCGCACTGGTGATATCTACCAGGAAGGCTGCACCAAGGTCGGCACGACCGGCATGGGTGACGCGATCATAGCCGCTCTCGGCTAATCGCTAGTCACAGCAAAAAAAAAGGAACCACCAGCCATAGCTGGTGGTTTTTCGTTCATATTACCCAACAACAGAATTATCGCTTATAATAGATAACAGGAACACAGAACTTTGCCGAGATCTTCAAATTGGGCCGGTCATCATCAGCAGGTCCATCTATCTTGACAAGCACACGACTGCTCTTGGTATCGACATACGGGCAGCTTTCAAGTTGTTCCGTAATGTCTATCCAGCCATGGACATACCCTATATAAGAAAAAACAGCCGATTCATAGGGCTTCACATCAGGGGAAACGGCATATTTATAAGAATAGTCGCAAGGCATTTCAATCACCTTGGACATTTGCAAGAAGGTAGCATTACCGCCCTGCATATAGCCTTCCGACACCTTGTAGCGAACAGCGACAGCAACTTTTCCGCCATCAATATTTATCGGCGTAAACATCAACTGGAACTGAGAAAGTGCTCCATCCTCAGTATAAACATCGAAATCGCCACGAAGACCGATCACATCTTTTTCCGAACCTTGAAGAACCGAATGACAAGAAAGCGTCTTTTCACCCATCGGAACAATAGAAGAACCACGATTCTTTAGATAAGTCATCCAAGCATCCCTAATCTGTTTCGCCCTTGTACTATTGGGAACAAGCATGTAAATGGGGATAAGCGTATCCTTGACAAAGTCGCACCACACCCAGCTATTGGATTCATCCAGAGAATCAGCCCATTTTCCCGAAAACTCACGATTTCCTCTTAAAAACTGGGCCAAATACATTTCGTCGCCACCGCAACCAGAAATCGATATTTGGGTAGATTCATTTTCTTCGTTCACATCTGCAGAAGTCGTCTCTGTATATTTCAGCGATGCATTTCCTCCGATTTTAGAAGAACTCCCCCCCGACATATTCCCGCCATTCGATTGACTAGACGATGATTTTCCATTACCCACAAGGTAATTGTTAATCGTGCAATCAATGAAATTGTTGTTTGAAATAGTCATCACAGCATCACTAGCCTTTGCCGCATTAGACTGAGGGACAGGATTTCCATGCAATTTACCAGCCGAATCATACGAAACGCTTGATGCCGTTGCAAACGTTTCCGAATGCGAATGTTTTGCAACGGACTGCAAGTAGCTCATGGCATAGTTCACACGAGCCCCAAGAACAGCCCCCAAAATCACGTGCGTTCCATATAACGAAATAATTCTATCTGCAGAGAGAGTATCAAGATCTCTTTTAAACTTATCCGTTAAGAACGGCATCAAATATCCTAATTCCTGATAGCCGTCAATTCTGTAAGTACTCTTTTTCATCGTTATTTTTGTAGACGCGACACGAGTAGTACTCTTACTATAATCGCTATCCTTAACAGTCTTTGAAGTCTCGTTTTTGAACGTTACACCAAACATCGAAACAGAAGCGCTAGCCCCGATTTCTTTGTCATAACTTGTAGAAACCTCCTTTGTATTTGATCCAGAAAAATGCGAGGACGTTATAGATGAATTATCATTCCTTTCAACACGCTTATGCGTTTTAAGAGCATCAAGATCAAGAACAGGCTGTTTCACATAGTCTATAGAAGCATATTCGCCTGTAATGTCATATCCACATCCCAATACAGAATAGGCTTTATCATCAATTTCCTTAACTTTGCGAACAGTACCATCAGTTTGTTTTCTAGATACCTTCTCCATTACGAATGAGGGTAATATTTCGTCTGTTTCATCACGTTCTTCAGTCACCTGAATCCAGAATTCAACTTTACCTCTTATGCCAATATTGCCGCCTTTAATCAATTCTTTATCGGCATCATCAACTTTAAATTCCAAGCTAGATGCCGGCATCCATGACTGACTTT
Source organism: Fibrobacter sp. (assembly GCF_017551775.1). Taxonomy (NCBI): domain Bacteria; kingdom Pseudomonadati; phylum Fibrobacterota; class Fibrobacteria; order Fibrobacterales; family Fibrobacteraceae; genus Fibrobacter; species Fibrobacter sp. The sequence continues at coordinate 14,315 of NZ_JAFZKX010000083.1, forward strand.
TATTTACAGATGGATAAGACGAGGAATCAAACCGATTCCACCTATGGTTGACGCCAAATAAAGAACCCTTATAAACAGCTTTTTTCGGCTTTATAGAAAAATCCCAGCTACGAGATTTTGTCACGTTTCCATCAGTAGTCGAACCAAAGAATTCTCCCAAATCGATATCTTCGTATGCAGTAAAATAAAGTTTGTCTCGATCAGGCAAATTCGTCGTTTCAAAACTAGATTCCCAAACATAATAGGTTACATTCAAACGAGCGATTTTATCATTCAATTTAACAAGTTCAGCTTCTAGCTGGACAATTGTCTTGCCCCCATTAACCGTATAAATATCGCCATCACCACGATTGCTGAACTTTTTCACAGAAGCAAGAGAAGCGGCCCCTGTAAAATGGAAATCACTTTCTTGAATGCCGTTGAATCGTTCATTCCCCCTGAAATCAAATGGTTTAGAAACCAAAATGTAATTGCTGGTAGATGTTTTAGACACAAGAACTCCTTGTTTTATATGTTAATATAAAGTAATTGTTATATAAAAATTACTTAAGTGCTACGAATATATTTTATTTTATATACAAAAACAAGTTTATTTTTATAAACAAATTACCAAACATAATAACACCATTCATCCAATTTCGTGTACAAAGTAATAAAAATCAATTCAAGAAATTAATTGATAAGTTCTTATCCCAATTCATTTTACGCACAAAGCAGTTCGAAAAAATACAATTCGTTTCCACCACAAAAAAAATAACATGTCCATCAAAAAAATGAGGTATTCTTTCACACCAGCATAATCCGAAAATTTATTTTTATAAATTACGTTGTTTATACAAATTACGTTGTTTTCACATACACTTATCACTAAAGACGCATTCTCGTCATGTAGGAAATTCTGTCATTTCGACCATTTTCAAGAACCACCAGCCCTGCTAATGGTCTTCAGTTCATACGAAAAGCGACCAGATTTCTCTGGTCGCCTTTTTTGTCGTCCCCTCACGACATATTATGGAGTCATATATGAAATTTCAGATATATTGAATCGAACTTTCTTGTCGCGAGCGGCATTCCCTTGAAAACGCCATCTTATTCCGACCACATGTTTTAGCGCTTCTTCCAAGTCCATATGGGGGCCCCAGCCAGCTTGCTTAAATCGGCTCCATTCATAGCAAACAGGATAAGTCCCATAAGACAACGAAAGATTAACATCAAACACATCATCATCAAGAACCGCTTTCAGGGAATCTCCCAAATCAAGTTCCAAAAACGCCGAGACATCCGAATAACTATGCACAACGCATATGCCCTTCTTATCCGTAATGTCAACCGCATCGTGGCCGCCCTTGCCATCCTCTCCCGCAAGCCAAAAACCTAGATAAACAAAAGGAATAACCGATGTATCTTTTTGCTCATAATGTACAGTTCCAATTAAATAACCATACTCGCCAAATACAGAATCCAAGGCGTTCGGATCATTCCAATCTTTAACGACATAACCATTATCCCATTCGATATGAGAATTTCCGCCATACGCAGAATCCGTCATATAGTACCATTTGCCGGAAGTTCCAGTGCCATTGTCAAAGCCGGTATTGACCCGTGTCCAGACACCATTCCACATGACGGTAGGCTTTTCATAGTCTTCCACACAAGTATTGAAAAGATTGCTGTGATATTGCCGACTCGTTTCTTTTGCAAGATTCGCCACTTCCGATGAATCCGTGTCGTCTTTAATCCCTAGTTCTTCCAAGAAATCCTTATATTCATCCGAATAGTACACGTTCCCGCTCTTGCAGCGAATCAATTTGACCAAAGGATGATAAACCGGCGGCGGGGCAAGAAGGGGTTTTGCAAGCGGGGCGCTCTGTCGAATTGTAGGACGATAGTTAAGTACGCAATACCGAGTTGCGTCGTCCAAGGAATCTAACCCATAAAGAGAATCCAACATGGCAAAAAATTCTTCCATGGCAATGGATGCTCCTGCACTTGCATATTTCAAGTCATAAATAGATCTGTCCGAAAGGAGTTCTTCTGCCTTGCATGTATCTGGAATCGGCTCCCCGTTAAACTGATAATCCACCATAGACAGACACTCTGCATAAAGAGAATCCACTAAAGCCTTTTTAGGAAGATACAATTCATACGTCTTGGCATCAAAAACAGCCCTCATTTCAGCATATTCCAGCGATACACTTTCAGAGCCATCCACACAAGCAAACGTCATGGGAAGAGGCTGGTCACAACGATTTTTCCAATCGACCAATTTAGTGGCAGGCAAAGCTGTTAACGCCAAATTCCGGACACAATTTTCAGCATTTACCGTAACAAATTCCCCGCTGTTCATCAACGCCGACTTTAGTTCAAGCGAATAGCTCATAGCCACCGAAAGCGCCCCTTGTTCAGCACGTTCATCAGGGTATGAACTTTTGCAGTAATAATCTTTTACAGACAAGACCTCGCAACTTTCATCGAGCGGTCGGATTTTATCTTCGATCAAAGGGTTATTCAAATAGCGCCCTAAACCAACGATGTCGAAATTATCTATAAAAGCATAGTCTTGATTGGAAGATATTGTAAAACGCAATCCCTGTAAATGGGAGACCGCTTCTTCTATCGACACAGGCGCTTCATCGGCGCCGATTGCGTTTGACAACACGAATTGTTCCCACGGGTAGCAAATCCTGTTTCCCACCTCCTTGCCTTGCACAGCACTCAACACCGGATAGGGAGGCAATTCGACCCCATAAAATTCGCCATCCATAAGCGCATTCAGCGAATCCCCCAGGTTCAGTTCCATCCGCATGGCATCGGCAAAATATTCTATGCATATGCCCTGCATATCACGGGCATCCACGGTTTCGTACTTTCCAGAAGCGTCCTTGCCGGCGAAGCTGAATTCAAGCGAGAAAGAACTTGTCCCTTTAAGAGAATCGGGAACAGAACGCGACGATTCGTCCAAGGCATCAAACACGACCATTCCGCAAAGGCTCCCCTTGCACTGATCTATGACATTCGACAACGTCATAGAATCATAATCCGCCGTAAGAGGCTGATTCCAATTGACTCGAACATTTCTGCCATCCGCCGCGTTGACAGACCAGTACCAAACACCCGATGTATTCGTTCCATTGTCGAGATCCGTATGCACGCGATAGCCCGAGTTCCTGTACCACATCTCAGTGGAGAACACGCACCCATGCAATGTGTCATCGGGATGATTCGGGTCGGCAACGTCACAGCGCACGTCCGACTCAGTCCCCACCAAGTCACCAGGATTCGGGGATTCAACCGAAATCGAAGTCTTATCATCTGAACAAGCCGCCCAAAACAGCAGCGTTCCCGCACCAATCAGGCAACAAAGTAACTTTTTCATTTTTGTGGCCCTCCATTTTTTATTCATCACAATTGTTTTCCACACACTCAGCATACACCCTCAAGCAGTTTTCAAGGACTGAATCGGCTTTATGCTGATAAAGCTTCTTAACAACAGAATACACAAGAACCGAATCCGTATCGTCTTCAATGCCCATTTCCTGCAAGAAGGCTTTATACTCATCGGTATAATATTCCTTTCCGCTTTGGCAACGATAAGACTTGACCAAGCGCTGATGTTCTTCTACCGGGGCAAAGAAATGCGATGTCAGGAATTTATCACCATACGTATCCCTGTCCTCGATGCAGGAATTCACACAATACCTGACCGCCGCATCCAAGGAATCAAAAGAATTCAGGGAATCCATGCGGTCAAAAAATTCTTCCGTAGCCTCATGGATGGCGTCTCCTGCATAATCCAGGTCTTCTACCGCCTCAAACCACAAATTTTCATTCACTTGGCATGTATCGGGAATTTCATCACCACTGCCAAGGGTATCGCGACGCAAGAGACACTGTGCAACGACGGAATCAACAACTATTTTTTCCCTTTCAAAATCATACCTCAATCTCTGTTCGTATTCAGCACGCACTTCAGAAAATTCCACAGACTCGCTTACCGTCCCTCCGACACAAGTCAACGTCTTTGGAAGCTGGTTATCGCATGGACGTTCCCAAGAGAAGACCGTGTCAATCTTTTCTTCATTGAGAACCTGCATAAGGACATCATTCAGGCAATATTCGGCAGCATGAGGAATGACAACCGAAGAATCCCATATCGTTCTCCGCAACAAGCCCTTAAAATAGGCTCGCGCTTGGTTTTTCGCCTCATACGCGCTTCTCTCGTCCGAATAAGAACAATCGCAGAAATAATCCATCACAGATTCAACTTCGCATTCTCTCTTCACCGGCCGTATTGTCCCTTCATTCGAACCCGAATGGACGTATTCACCCAAGCCTATAATATCGAAGTACGAACTAAAGTACGCGCTCCTGTCGGTACCGATAGAAATACGGAGCCCCTGCAAATACGGGACAACATCCCGAGTCATCGGAGCATACCTAATAAACGAGCTCCAGGGGAAACAGATTTCATAGCCCTTAGAGTTTACGTCGGGGTCCACCACCTCATAATCAGGCATATTGACGGCATGCGTCCAGCTTTCCCTCCAGCCCTTTAAGGAATCCTCCCCAAGGACAAGCTCCATTTTCATGCCTTTGCCTATGTATTCAATACAAATGCCCTGCATTTCGCTCGCATCAACGCTTTCAAAATTGCCGGACGAATCTTTACCCGCAAAGCTGAATTCAAACGAAACGCTGCTCCGGGGCCAATATTCGCTACGGGTATATATCAGAGTCATGTCGTCAAAATACGCCGTTCCGCACAAACTTCCGCCGCATTTATCGATAACATCAGCCAACGCCATCGAATCGTAATCCGCAGTCGCTTTTCCCGGCCAATCGACATGCGCTTCCCTTTCATTGGCTCCGTTGAGAGCCCAGAACCAAATACCCGAGGTATTCGTCCCGTTATCAAAACCGGTACGCACACGATACCCGGATTCACGGCTCCACATTTCTGCCGACCAGCGGCACTCATCCGACTTATCGTTTCCAGAAGATTTCGCGAGAGAACGATGGCACAGGACATACGTCGAAGTATCCGCCGTTATCATATTCGGGTCTTCGGTCGCGCCCGAAATCCGCACAGAATTTTCATCTGAGCAGGCCGCCCAAAGGAGAATCGCGCCCAAGGCTATAAGCAAGCTATACAGATTCTTTTTCATTTCCATCCTCCCTTGAATCATTCAAATTCCAAGTCATCGGGAATAGCTGCATGTTCAGACGGTAAATCTGGTCGGCATCTTCGGCTTCCGATGCGATTGCGATAATCTTTTTCCTGAACGCGTCGATTTCGTTTGAGATGCGCTCGTAACATTCGCGGTTGACCGTAAAGGTGACACCCGAAACATTGCGCTCTTGCGGACCGAACCTGTCGATGGAATCCGCGGCGAACTCCATCATTTTACGCTGCATTGCGTGTACGGCATAAGCCATGCCTTCCTTGGACGCAGTCACGTTCTTTTCGGTCTGGCGATAGGCTCCATCGGCATCCTTCTTCAAGAAGCCCGCCTTAGTCAGAAATTCGAGCGAAGAACTCACCTCCGCAGCGGAGATTTCGTTGCAGCACATCTTCGCCATCTTACCCGGGGTAGCCCCCCGCATCAACGGGGCGAGTTCGCGGATCACCGGATGTTTCCAGCCGTCAAAATACTCGACAGCCTCCTTGTCCACGACGCGCACCTTGTATTCCAGCGCAATCGTCTGCATTTGCCTGAGGTACGGAGCCTTGCGCTCCTCATCCTTCGCGTTGCAGTAATTGACCATCGCCTTGAAGTAATCCACCTCGTAGCCCGAAAGTCCCATCGCGTTCACCATGCGGTCCATAGTAACGCGGCTCAAGTTGCTCTTTCCCTCGCTCACTAGCCTCAGGTAAGTCGAAGAAGAAAAGCCTGCCACTTTCGCGAACTCACGCCAAGAAAAGTACGAGGTCCTCTTGCGTTCCTCGTAATAGTCCTTGACCAAAAGGTGGTAATCTTGATATTCTACAATCGGCTTCACGTCTTCAAATATAACTAAAAAAATCCATCGAATGACACAAAAATATTTATTTTAGCAAAAATTATTAATGTATTTTATAAAATATCAGTATATGACACATATCAGGTTTTATATGACACGACTGGATCATTTGCAAGCAAAAAAAATCCGTTTACAGAAAAAGGGCCGCACAAAGTGCGACCCTTCTTTTTTTTGTTAGGGGGGAGAATTTCGTCGATTATTTTGCGCAGCCAGTGCCGAGAGTGCCTTCCATGACGGACACGCACTGAGCGGTCAGCCCGGCAGCTTCATCGCTACCTGCAGGAAATTCAACACATTCGCCTAAGACACCCGGGATATCGCAAGAAACCATGTCGCCGGAAGGAACCTTGGTGGTATCAGGGACAGTCGCCGATGTATCGGGGGTAACCGCAGAAGTATCAGGTTCAACCGGAGGAATCTCCACGGCAGGAACCTTGTCCTTGCAGAAGTTCTGTTCGCTCCCGAACACTTCTTCCCTCGTCTTGGTAGAATTGCCCGAAGAGGAGGCTTCTACGGTTCCTTCCATGGTGCAGAAGCCGTTGTAGCTGATCTTCGCAAACTGCTTGGTCATGCATTCCACGTAAGGCATCGGGGTGATGGAGTACTTGTGAGAGACGAGATTATCATCGCCCTCTTCCTGGGACACGACATACTTCACGATGACACTGTCGGGGCTGTTGTAGCCCTCGTCGAGGTAAGAATACACCCATTCAGGATCATCGATAGTAAAGTTGCAATTCGATGTCACCTTCAGGGGGAATTTCTCAAAAGCGCTGCCGTTCACAGCGGCGTCACAGGCCTTCTTCACAGAAGCATGAACAGCCTCGCGTTCGTTGCTAGCAAAATAACCCTTCTCCGTGCGGGTAGAAACGAACACAACCGTGCTGCCTTCGCAAGTTTTCACGCCGGCAAGTTTTCCATCCATGGATTTAGAGTGAAGTTCCGTGGAGTCTTGCATCTGCATCGCACGGCAAGCCACATTGGCGGTTTGACCCGTATAGCGGATAGAATCGCGGATAACGAGGTCTTCGCCCTTAACTTCGAAGACGGTCCAAATATTGGCAGAATTAGAGCCATCGCTACCCTTGTACGAAACAGCCCAAGAATCGTCCGTCGCTGCAAACGTGCAGGGTTCAACCTCTTCAACGGAGGAACTGGAAACTTCTTGAACGGAACTGGAGGATTTGGCCTTATCGGAACTGGATTCCGGTTTATCCGAGTCACCGCTGGAAGAGGAAAGTTCCGGCTGGTCATCCGGACCCGACGAAGAAGAAGCATCGTCACCACAGGCCATGAGGCCGAGAACTGCAGCAAGGGATAAACCCAAACCAAATTTTGAAATGTTCATTTTTTCTCCTTGATTTGTGACCGTGATAAAAAGATAAGAAAACCCGGTGCAAAAAACATCACCGGGTATATATTTATGTTGTACAAGACAACAACACGCTAGTCGCGGTCGTCGAAAGCCTGCGCTTCTTCGGGCTCCTCGACCGTCCATTCGCGGATATGGTCGGCAAGTTCCTTCTGACCGTCTTTTTCCAGTTCGTCCGAGATGCCGTTCAGGATTTCCGCATCCTGGGCAGGCAGGTCCTTTTCGTACATGTCGATGTACTGTTTGAGGATGGAATAGCGCTTCATGCCGGCAAGCAACTGCATGAATTCCATGTCGATGTTCCCGCCGCTCCTGAAGCTGGAATGCTCCGTAAGGAGCGTATCGGCCTGCTTCTCGTCCACCAACTGGCAGAGGCGCGCGAGGTTGATGACCTTCGGGAACTTTTCGTACAAAAGATTCGCAATCTTGAGACAGTCGGACTTGCGGCCTTCCTTGTCGGCAATCGCCGCCATGAGGTCAAGGTACGCTTCTTCGTCTTCGGCACCGGGGTCGCGCACGTCGCCGAGCCACTGCTTTGCAAGTTCGATATTGCCCGCGACAAAGTACTCGTTCGCGATATCGATGAGCGTCGCGTTGCTCTTGTCCGGATCCTTGAGGAGAGCGGCCTTCGTGTAGCGTTCGCAATCGCCCACGGCATCGGACATGTCCGTAATCGCGTCGATAATGTCTTCGCGGTTCTGGAGTTCCACCTCGGTTACCGTCGCGATGAGCTCGTCGATAAGTTTCTTCGCAATATCATCGGGCAGCACCTCGTTGAGCGAGAGGAACAGCACGGAACGGCCTTCCCCACCCACATGGCGCAGCGCCAAATCGTGAATCAGGTCAGAAATATATTCCTTGTCGTCGTACTGGCTTGCAAGTTCCACGAAGAACGTTCCCGCATCGTAGAAGAGGCTTTCCCAGTCGTCGCGTTCCTCGTCGTCCGCCTTGAACGAAAGGAAGTCCGTACGGAGCGTCCAAGCGAGCAGTTCGAGCTGCAGGCCGACATCCTTGAAATCTTCGATATCGTCAATTGTCTGCGCGATGAATTCGTAGAGTTCATCCGGGCGGTGCAACAGGCGGCTCTGCCCGCTGATAATCTGCGTGAGCGAGTCGCGGATACGGTCTTCCTTGCCGCGGAAGGCGGCGGCACCGCTATTCGATTTCCAAACTTTTTTCTTTTTAGCCATAAGTACAAATGTAGAAAGTTTTAGCGTGTACGAGCCTTGGCAAGCTTGGCCCTTTTTTGTTTTCGACGGAGTTTACGGCGTTCTCGACGGGCCCTTTTCCGCTGTTCATCCATGGCCTTCACCTGTTGCAACACGTCCATGAATCGTTCGACGGCAAATGCCTTGTTGAGCCTCCGGCGCGTCACGTAGTCCAAAAGGCACACGCAGAGCAGGAGCGAACCCACAAAGAACGCGAGGGCGATAGGCCACACGATTACAGAAAAATGGCTCGCCACGAAGCCGAACGCGGGCGGCATGATGATGGACCCCAGGTACGAACCCGCCATCTGGATGCTGATGGCGCGGCCCGAAAGTTCTTCGCCGAAACGCGCGGGAGTGGCATGAATCAGGGACGGGTAAACGGGAGCGCACCCGAGACCGAGCAGGCAGATGCAAACCGGGGTTACCCAGAGCGGAAGCGGAAACACGAGGACAAGGCAACCGACGACAACGATCGCGATACCCGCATGGACAAGACGCATGTCCGTAAACCGGATGGCGAAAAAACCGCTGAGGATGCGCCCGACCATTACGGATGCGAACATGAGAGAAACCGCAAGTGCGCCCACTTCCGGCTCGAATCCCCTTGCCACCAGGTACGTTCCACACCAGAGGCTGGTCGAAATTTCTAGCGAGGAGTAGAAGAAGAAAGTCAGGAACGAGAGTTTCATTCCCGGCACGCGCAAGGCGGCCCGCAATGAAATATCGGGTGTACTGGAAGTTTGTTGCAGGCGGGAATCGCCTCGCTCCCTCCGCTTCCACATCGGGAGCGAGGCGAGCATCATGACCGCGATAATAGCGAGCAGGAAGGCGACCATCTCGTAGGCGCCCCGCCAGCCGAACCCGAAGAACGCAGAGCCCGCTAGGAGCGCGGGACCGAGGCACGCGCCGATACCCCAGCTCGCATGGAGCCAGCTGGTATGTTTTGATTCCAGGTGGATGGCCGCAAAATTGTTCAGGGAGACATCGATGGCGCCCGCCCCAATTCCCATCGGGATTGCGAACAGGCACATCATCCAGAATGCGGTCGAAAAGCCGTACCCCACGGAGGCAAGCGCCGTAAGCGCGATACTTACGAAGACGAGTTTGCCCGTACCGATCAGGCGCAGGAGTTTCGGGGTCAACAGGCTCGAGACAATCGTCCCGACGCTCACGATAATCGAGAGCAGGCCCGCCGCGGAAAGCGGCGCATGCATGTCACGCTGCATCAGGGGCCACGCCGCCCCCAGTACAGTATCAGGAAGGCCAAGGCCTATAAACGCGACGTATATGACAACCAGCAGGAACAAAAACTACTAAGCCTTACAATCCATTACCACGAAGCCAATTTCTGGTCCAAGCGCCGAGACATTTTTTCCGTTCCCTTAAGTCCCAAATGGTCCATATTGGAGAACTCTTCTGCAACATAGTCGTGGTAACCATCCTTATTTTCATCCATCACGATGAAGTTCGGATACGCTTTCGTCAAGTCGTCTACAGCCCCCTGCATTATCTTGACCGCCTCGCGGGTAGGCCCGTAACGGCCCCACGCCCCCGTTTTAAGATAATTGGGCGATTGTGGATAAACAACACCAATAACCTTTACATTGGCTTTCCTGCAGAGTTCCAGAATCCTCGTAAGAGTGAAAAGATTAAAGTGCATGCCGGAATCGTCCTTATCGAACCAGGCCGGGTCTTCCGACACATCGGGAATATCTTCGCCCCATCCCTCCGTTTCCGAATAGAACAGTCCGCGATGGTAAGTAAAGATGAAATAATCCAGTTCGTTCGGGTTCAAGGTGCCTCTCGAAATGGCATACATGTCGGCCTTTACGCCGTCTTTCCAGAAGCCGTGATTCCTGTCGTACTCATAACCCGGAATATTCGAGAACCACTTATTCCAATTTCCATCTTTCACATACCACCTGTCGTAATCCAGCGTCAGCACAACATACTTGATTTTCGGCATCAGGGGCAGAATGTAATTTTCGACAAAGAACTCCGTACCCTTCAGGTCTTCGGCGGAATACGAGAGGTTTACAGCAAAGTAGGATTCGATGAGTTCCGGATCTACGCCGGCAAAAGACCTGGAAGACCCGATAATGACAACTTCCGTAGTATCGCGGTACAGCCAGAAGAGTTCCATCTTGGTCTTCATAATCGCAGTCGTTATATCGGAATGCTCGGTCATATAGACACAAGCGCTGTCTTTATCCAGTTCGTCGAAACCCTGACTTTCGATGCTTTCGCCACTCCAAAGATCGGGATGCCACAGTTCCTCGCCTTTCACGAGCGTTATAACGGGCGCATCGCCAGATATGTTCAACAGCACGATTTCATTATGGGCGCCATTCACGTTAGTGAGCGTCGCCACGGCAATATTGGCCTTGGCATTCGCCCATTCCGTATGGTCAAACGTGGTTCCATCCGGCGCTTCGATAGAATAAATCAAATTTCCAGTGCTATCCGCGATAAACAGATACTGATGGGCAGCAACAGCGTTATCATTGCCAACAAATTTCTTGCCCGTTTCACCGGCGAAATCCAGGAACATCGTGCGCTTGCTACCATCTTGCGCGAGCGACACATTGCAAGCGCGCTCACCGTTATACCACACCGTATCGCGAGCAGACTGTTCCAGCGTGGAACTGGGATCCGCGACACGCGCACGGAGAAGGCTCGCTCCAGATACCGCCAGACGGTTATCTTTGCTTATGCCGCCGTGATAGGCCCCATCAAAAAGTTTCTGGGGGACACCGAATTTTCCATTCGCAAAAGGAACCTGCCAAGTAGAAGTAGACATGAATGTTTCTTCATTGGTATTGACGCCCGTACTGGTGACATAGACAATGACCGTATCGCCATTGTCGAGCACGCGCCAACGAGGAATGGCGGCACTCTCCACATCGAGCTTGACAAGATTAGTGCCTTTTTCATTCAAATCGCGCACATAAAGTTCCGATATGCCCCTGCTTCCCTCATACATCGTGCAAAAAGCCACTCGTTTTCCGTCGGGCGAAATCACAGGATGATACGAATCAATCGTGTCCGCAATTTCTACCACGGACTGAGCGCCCTTGGAATAATCGATGAAGGAAAGGTTGCCCGTAATATCGTTACGGAATACCAATTTCGTCTTGTAACTATTGGTATATGCGTATACCGAAGATGAATTGATAAGCGACGTCACCCTGCTAGAAGAAGCCTTACCGTTGTTCCCCATCCACGCCGCCTGGGGAATCGCTCCATACGCGAGGCGGAATCCGACATAATCAGCACGAGACGAGGAAATAATCGTATAGACATCGCCACGAGCGTACAACGTCAAGGACGCCGCCCTATTGCGGAAAGATCCACCCTTTACAACGCGTTGCGAAAGTTTTCCACCGTCGGGAGCCCCCACGTAGTTAAGGACAAGGGTATCACGGAAATAGCCAAGCCAGTCGTTCGCCCATTCCATCGCGTTTCCCATCATGTCGCAAAGCCCATCGCCGTCTTCCTTGGAGCAAACAGGATGCAACTTGTAATCCGAATTGTCCGATGTCCAAGCCTTTTCCGGGTCCCAATTCGATCTTGCAGCAAAAACCCATTCCGCCTCGGTCGGCAAGCGATAGGTCGCAATCTCAGGATGATACTCTATTCCCTCTAAACCGACACAGTGTTTTTCGGAATCGATGGTCTTAGACGAATAGGTATAGGCTGTATCGCGGTTCTCGCTTTTACTGAGTTCGTTTGCGAAAAGGACGGCATCGAAATAAGTCATGTTCGTCGCTGGCAGCGAATCATCAGGACAATCCACGACAAGACCTGTTGCAGGTTCCATAAGGCTGTTGAATTCGCCACAAGTCACTTCGTTGCGGGAAATATAAAAATCATAATCCATGAACACCCTGAGGGAAGGGCGTTCAATCACATTCGCGCTAGAATCAGTAGTTCCAAGAACAACAGTGGAACCCTTGGCCTTCATCAAGACCATTCTGCTATCGTCTTCACCAAAGGGATAATCAGCGGACACCCCGTTCCCTTCAGAGCAGGCAAACAAAAACCAAGCGAATAAAAAAAGAAAAGGACAAAGGACTCTTTTCATACGCCCTCCTACAAACACAAAAATAGCAATTTACCTTTTCTCACGTATCCTTTTATAGAGAGATTCTGCTTTTTCGTAATCTCCGGCATTAGAAAATGCATGACCCACATTCTCGGCTCCAATGCGGCCCTGTGAATTGCCTGCAAGCCAAGCTTTCATGTAGCTTTCGAACGCTTCGTCGTAACGTTTTTGTGAGAAATAGATTTGACCCAAATCAAGATTCAGTTCCGCTTTTCCCTTGTTATGGCGGAGGCCTTCTTCGAGCGTGAATATAGCCATCCACGGAGAATTGTTCTTCACGTACATCTGCGCGAGGTAACGACGGGCGGACACGTTTTCCGGATCCATCAGAATTCCGTTTTCCATCTCGTTCAGCGACTGGCGCGTCGAATCCATGCTGCGGTAGTAATAGGCAAGCGTAAAATGCACATCGGCCCCTGCGGTTGCCGTCATCTGGAGCGCATTCTGCAAAGTCTTGATGGCGTATTCGTAATCGCCGAGCTTCTCGTAAACTTCGGCAAGCCCGTACCATGCATCCATGCGATCAGGGTTCAACTGCAAAGCGCGTTCAAAGTTTTTCTGGGCGAGCGTCCAGTCGCGCCCCTTCAGGTAGCATTCGGCAAGCGCGAAATGCACATGGTCCGATTCCACCCCGAGTTCAATGGCGCGCCGGTAAGCCGCAATAGCATCGCCCGGAGAATCGGCCAAGTAATAGAGGTCACCCAGCAGCATCCACGCCTTCTCGAAATTCGGCAGAAGTTCCACGGTACGCCTGTACGCGACCATCGCGACCTGCTTGCGGTCAAGCTGCACCAAGGCGTTTCCCAGATTGAACCACGCGAAAGGCTCGTAACGGCCCTCGTCAATCGCGGCTCGGTAAAGCGGCACCGCTTCCTTGTACTTTCCCTGGTCGTAAAGTTCGTTCGCCTTAAAGAAATAATCGTCGGCCGCAAAAAGCGGGACTGCGAGCAAAAGGATGTAAAGCAATCTACTTAACAAAGCGGAACTCCTTTGTGGCCTTCTGCGCCACGGGATATCCGCCCAACTGCGCCGGAGAGAACTTCCATTGGCGAATCGCCTTGAGCGCCTCGGTATCGAATCCGTATCCCGGAGGATCCATGCTCATCACGCTCGCCTGCGACACGTCGCCATACACGTCGATAACGATCATCACCTTCACGTAACCGGAGATGCCCAGTTTCTTGGCCCTTGCCGGGAAAGTCGGCTGGACTTCCTTCAAAACCTGCGCCTGTTCATCCACCTCACCCGCTTCATACACCACGTTCTGCATCGAGCCCGTCCCCACGGCGACACCATCACCTGCCGCACCGCGCGCAAGCGAGAGGTCCATCTGGAAATTCTGGCTACGGGAGACGCCCATATTCGAAGAAATCTTGAACGGGTTCGGATTCACGATGGTGCGAATCACCTTCTGCTTGACTTCGGGCTTTTTCTCGCTCACCAAAACCTCGACTTCCGTCACGGTATCGAGTTCCTTTTCCGCCTTCACGCCCTTGTCGAAGAACAGCGCGTTCAGCACCGGCACGGCAAGGAAGAAAACCGAACTCACCACGAAGGAGAGTACGAACGCCACCGGGAACCGGAAATATTTAGCGAGGAAGTCGAGCATAGATTATAAAGTTATTAGTTCCGAGTTACTAGGAATTCAGATAGCAAGAATCTTCTTGGCACCCCGAACTTCTAGTAACTATTATCTAGTAACTAAACTTATTCCTCCTTATTTGCGGAAATGGAAACCTTGCGGACCTTGGCGATATTGCATTCGTCGAGAATATCGACCACAACGCCATTGGGAGCATCGCGGTCGCCCACGATAATCACCGGACGGTCAGGCGCCTCGGCCATCATCTGGCGGAGCACCGTCTGCAGCGTAGAGAGGTTCACCTGGGTCTCGTTGATATGGATCGTCCCCTGGCGCGTCACGCCGATCAAAATGCTTTCCTTCGCCAGTTCCTTCGAGGAACTCGCCTTGGGCTTCGTCACGTCCACGCCCGTCTCGCGGGTAAACGTCGAAGTCACGATAAAGAAGATAAGCAGGATGAAGACCATGTCGAGCATCGGCGAAACATCAATTCCACCGGCATCGCGCGTCCTCTTGCGAATAAAACTCATTCTTCCTCCTCCACAGGTTTGTCACCTGCGACGGGGTTGGCCAATTCGGCACCCTTATTTTCAAAAGCGAAAGATTCAAATTTCAGCGCCTCGCTCCAGGCTTCGTCTTCGACCTTTTCCACGCAGCCGGCGAGGTAATTGTAGGCAAGCATCAGCGGGAAAGCCACCAGGAGCCCCGCCTGCGTCGTGAGCAGCGCTTCCGAAATTCCATCCGCGAGGAGCACCGGGTTACCGAAGCCGAACTGCTGAATGGTCTCGAAGGTATGCACCATGCCCGAAACCGTACCCAAGAGCCCCATCATCGGCGCAAGCGCCGCACAGGTAGAAATCGTCTTGAGCGACTTGGAAAGGTTCACCGAAATGCTGTGGCGGGTCGCCTCCATCGCATTGCGCACGGCGACAGGCCCCAGATCGCGATACTCGCGCACGTCCTTGACCAGCGAGTAGAAATAGCCGTAGGGGCGGCTCGAAAGCTTTTCGAAGGCGACGTCTTCGCCGCGCTTGCGCAGATTCCTCCAGAACCCGGCAATAGAGCGGCCCTTCAGCATGAAGTAGTAGCCGTAACGTTCGATCATCAAAAACCAGCCGAACCATCCGAGCAAGAAGATGGGCGCAAGCACCCATCCTCCCCTGAGGAGGATGTTCACGGCAGCTTCAAAAAGCGAATTCTGGTCGACGCCTGCGATCAAGCCTTACTTTTCCTTTATCCAGAGGGCGTTGAGCACGGCAAGGCCAGCCTTTTCCATGCGGCTGCGCAACGCATCGCAACGGTTCACGAGGAACGTGTGCAACAACTGCAGCGGGATAGCGACAATAAGGCCCGCCTCGGTCGTCACGAGGGCAACGGAAATACCGCCGGCGAGAAGCTTCGGATCGCTGGTGCCATGCATCGTGATGACGTCGAAAAGTTCAATCATACCCATCACCGTACCCAGAAGGCCGAGCAGCGGCGCGGTAGAGGCGAACACGGAAACCCACGTAAGGCCAGACTCGATTTTCGGGACCTCGGCTGAGAACAGCTCTTCCAGGGCTTTCTCCGCGCTCTCGCGGCCCGGATAGGGCTTCGAGAGCACAGTCCGCAACACCTTCCCGACCTTGCCGTGCGACTTTGCGGACTGAGCGCGCGCTTTCTCCACATCGCCTGCAGCAAGCGCCTTGAGCGCGCGCCGCGTAGAAAGCCCGCCAAAACTCGCCACCATGAGCCAGATGAACTTCACGAGGAAAATCAGGAGACCGAGCGCGAACAGGGTCACGATCGGGTACATCAGAATGCCGCCGTTCTTGAAGAACTGCTTCAGGTCATCCTTCCAGGTGGTTTCCGTGTGGTTCGCAAGTTCGCTCGAAAGTTCCGTACTCAGGAGCACATCCACGGGAACCATGACAAACGCGGAATCGCCCACGTTGCCGAACACCTTCGCGATATTCTTCTTCGTTTCGGGAGTAAGATTTTCTTGCCAGCTGTAGACGCGCTTCTTTTCGCCCGCCACCGGGAGCATCAAAGCCGCCGGATGGAGGCCGTTGATATCGACGGTGCTCGCCATCTGCATGGCGTACAGGCCACCCAGGCGCATGCGGTCGCCCTGCGCGACAGCAGTACCGAACATCAGGTCGGCCTTCTCGACTCCGGTCTCGCGGGTAAACGCCATCTCGGCACGCGCGGCATCGAGCACGCCCTTCGCAATGCGGAGCGGGTCGTCGCGGTATAGCGCCATTTCCTTCTTCACCTTGTTCTGGACTTCGACGCGTTCAGCCACCTTGAAGGGCACGCCCTGTTCCTGGAACTTCGAAAGCGTCTCGAGGCGTTCGGGACCAGCGGCAAGCGAGAGGTATTCGGCACGGGCCTTCTCGGCCTGGAGCTTCACCTGCGCCAGGTCTTCGCGGGCCACACGCACGTCCTCGAACAGGCGGGCGCGTTCCGACATGAGCGCATCCACCTTTTCCTTGCTCTCCTGGTACTTCTCGTTGAACATTTCGCGTTCCTGGTTCGCCGTCTCGCGGTCTTTCCAGCGGGCGGCAACAGCCATGTCGCGTTTTTTGCGGGCCTCTTCCAGGTCGGCCTTCGCACTGTTCAATTCGGCGCGCTTCTTGACTGCGTCGATATCGGAATTCTGCTGAGCGAAAGAGAGCGGAGCAAGCAGAGCGATTGAAACAACGGCAGCTGCGATATGACGATTGGCAAAAAACATTATTCACCCTCCTTCGGGAAGGCGACCGGAATAGTCACGAGCCTCGGCGCGGTCTTCCCTTCAGCGACCTTCATCACGTCCTTCAAGACGGTGCGCATCGCAAGGTCGTCAGACACGTTCTTCCAGGAGTATCCGCCATCGGCGGTGCGGGCAAGCCACAGCACATCGTTCCCGTCGTTGCTCACGAATATCGAAGCCACTGCGCCATAGCGCAAATAAGTCCCCGGAACGCTGCGGGCATCCACCTGCAAGAATCCCTTCCAGACCTCGGTCGTATAGCCCAAACGGATGCGGTCATAGAAAACTTCGAGCGTACGGTTCAAGGCGTCGTCCGCCTCGATAACGCCCTTGTGGAGCTGGTCGGCAATTTCCTTCACGCTGTTGACCGTTTCCTCGTTCCGGTACGGGAAGTCCGACTCGAAAACGGGCACGAGCGAATCGATGACCTTCGCGAGCGATTCATTGTACTTCGTCTTGCGACCTTCGAACCAGCGGATGGTCCCCATCGTCTTCTGGCGAGCATCGGAAATGTGGTTCAGTTCCGCCTTCAGGGAATCGATTTCGGCCTTGAGCGTCTTGTTCTGCGTAGCGAGGGCCTGGACCTTCTTGCGTCCGACCTCGACAAATTCGGCATGACGTTTCTTTTCGGCATCATGCATGCTCTTTTCGCGTGAGGTTTCCGCCTCGACCGCCTTTATCTGGCGACGGACGCTTTCGACAGTCTCCTGCGCGAAAGCCATCACGGAGCACAGCCCAAGGCAAACTAGGAATTTCGGGATATAAGACTTCATAGGCGAAAAATACAAAAAACTGGGGATAAAAAACAACAACAAACGAAGCAAAATGAGCATACAGAAAACCCCGCGACATCGCTGCGCGGGGTTTCCATAAAATGCGATGCAGTCTCCATCCGGGGATCATGCCCACATAAGTGCTAAAGCACTAAGTGGTCAAAGAGAACAAGTCCGGCAAGACAATTACAGGTTACTTCTTGGAGTCCTTGAAGTACTGCGGAGTATTCTTGGCGCCGGCCTTCTTCAGGGCCTTGATCAGGCGGGTGTAGCCTTCGTTGGTAGCCCAGTCGAGCACGGAGTAGCCCTGGCCGCACTTGGCGTTCACGTCGGCACCCTTCTCGATGAGGTACACCATGGCGTCGTAGTTACCATTCTTCACAGTCCAGTGAATCGGGAGGTAGCCATCCGGGCCGCGGTTGTCGAGCGGAGCGCCAGCTTCAGCGAGCACCTGGAGCATGTCGACCTTGCCTGTCTTGGCTGCGATAAGCACTGCGGTACCGAGAGATGCCGGATCAGCGCCTTCCTTCTTGAGCTGCTGGAGGAGGAGGGCGACCACGTCCTTGTTGCCCATCATCACGGCATTATCGAGGACGGCTTCACCGTTGCTATTCTTGACGTTGGCCTTCGCACCGTTATTGAAGAGGTAGTTCAGCACCATCATGTTGCCCTTGTTCGCGGCAATAGCGACAGCGTTGTTGCCGTTATCGGCAGCGGCATCAATTTCAAAAGAGGCCTTCAGGAACACGGTCATCATAAGCGTATCGCTGTTGAAGGCATAGTTGATGAAGTTGTTCGCATTGAAGCCAATGTGATTGATTTCAAGAGCCTTGCGGACACCCTGGGGATCGCTATTGGCAAGGAACTTCTGCACAGAGGCAGGTTCCTTGAAGTTGACGTCTTCGCCACAGGCGACAAGAGACAAGGCGAGACCGAGGCCACAAATTCCGAGAAGTGATTTCTTCATTTTTTACTCCAAAAATTGATTTTTTGTCTTTATGCCTCTAAAATTACACTTTTTTTCACAAATTTATCCACATGAAAACAAATTTTTTTCAAATTTCTGCAATTATGCAGTACGCGTAAAAAAATATTTGCCTGAAACGGGCCGGAAGCATAGCTACGACCGCCCCAAAAGCCGCATACGGCAGCCCTCGGCTACCACAATAACCTTACCGAATGCTTACGGCTTCTTGATCTTGAGCTTGTCACCGGCCTTTATCTTGGTGTCGGTGAGGTTGTTCCACTTGACAATGCTGTCAATAGTTGTCTTATAGCTCTTGGCGATATCGAACAGGGAATCGCCCTGCTTCACCGTGTACGTGATGAATTCGCCCGACTTCGCAGCGCTCCCGCTGTTCGCCGTACCCGCCGAGACCTTGGTAGCCCCGCCGCGCACCACGAGCGTATCGCCCGGATGGATGTTCGTATTGGAAAGGTTGTTCCACTTCATCAGGTCATCGACCGTGCAAGAGAACATCCTCGCGATATAGTAGAGGTTGTCGCCCGATTCGACCACGTAGGTATTGCCCCTGGTCACCGGCTTCTTCTCTTCTTTCTTGGGCTCGGACTTCTTGGCATTGGCCGTCTTGTTCGCAGGCACGTACTTCTGCTTCTTGGGCGGGACATAGGCGGGAATCACCAGCGAATCGCCCACAGAAAGGCGTTTCACGAACCCGCCGTTCGCCTGCATGAGCAGCGCAGCGGGGATTTCGAGCGCTTCTGCGATATTCGCGTAGGTATCGCCCGCGCCCACCACATAGCGTTCGCCCTTCTTGAGCGCAATCTTCTTCACCTCGCCCGCCGGCTTGAGTTCAGGCTTCGAGACGAAAATCGTATCGCCGGGCTTCACGACCGCCTTAGCGTCCATCTGGTTCCAGGTGCGCAGGGATTCCTGCGAAACGCCGAACTGGCGCGCAATGGAAGCGAGGTTGTCCCCCAGTTCCACCACGTAGGTGCGGACCTTGAGAGGCTTCTTGCCCGAAGACTTGCGGGGCGTCACCTTGATAGGAATGAGCAGCGTCTTGCCCTGGCGCAGGCGATCGTTCTTCAGGTCGTTCGCCTGACGGAGCTCGGAGACCGTAATGCCGTATTGCTTGGCAATCGCCCCCAGGTTTTCGCCCTTCTTGACCCTGTGGTGGTGCCAACTCGAGAAATTGTTCTTCTGCATCCTGTCGTAGCCTTCGACAAAGGCCGTGCGGGTGCCGACCGGGAGCCTGAGCAGGTAGGAATCCGTATTCGGAGGCGTACACCACATCACGAGTTCCATGTTCAGGGTACGCAAAGTATCCTCGGGCACCTTCAAAAGCTTCGCGACCTCTTCAAGCGAGAAGGAGTCAAAAACGGTAACCGTGTCGAACTGCGGGCGGACCGTCTGCTGCACGGTCATGTCGTACTGGTCGGGATAATGCCCGATGACCATCGCCGCGAGGATTCTCGGCACGTAGTGCATCGTCTCTTTCGGGAGTTCCAAATCCCAGTAAGACACGGCCTGCGTGGTATCGTGGCTGGAATCGGCCTTCCATTCACGGATTTCGCGGCGGATACGGCCTTCACCGCAGTTGTAGGCGGCCATCGCCAAAAGCCAGTCGCCAAATTCGCTATAAAGGTACGAGAGGTAGTTAAGAGCGGCCTCGGTCGCCATTTCGGGGTTGCGGCGCATGTCGACCCAGTAGTCCACGCTCAGGCCGTAACGCTTGCCCGTCTCCGGAATAAACTGCCACAGTCCGGACGCCTTCGCACGGCTGTACGCCTTCACCTTGAATCCGGATTCCACCAGGGAAAGGAAAATGAGGTCGCGCGGCATGTTGTGCTCGGCAAGCTTCGCGTAGACCATCGAATCGTAGGCGGTCTTGCGGCTGAGCGAGCCTTCGGTAAAGCTTTTCGCCTTTGTCGTGAGGTAGAAGACTTCCTGCATCACGCGTTCGTTGAACTTGATGGGAAGCGTAAAATCGTTGATATCGAGAGAATCGAGCTGATCCTCGATGGAAATAAGCGAAGCGCTGTCGGCAAGGACGCTTTCGTCCTGGAAAATGCCATCCAGGGGGCCTTCGTCCGGGGCAATCACCTCGTTCGGGTAAACTTCATCGAGCGCCCGCACCAAAAGTACGGACATCTTGAGCCTGTAGAGGGAATCCTCCTTCGGGCTCACGTTCGCATAGACAGAATCGTAATGTTCGGTAACAAGAGTGCGCAACGACCTCTGGAGGTAGCGCCTAGCCAGGTTCCATTCCTGGTTGTCCATCGCCTGCAAGGCATACTGGTAGTTTTCCCACGAGGGGCGTATAGACAGGGAATCGGAGACCTTGAACCGCAAGGACCATTCGGCAAAAGACACCGTATCGCTCACAGGCGGTTCAACCACCTGCACATCGGCAAGGCCGGACGCAGCCTGGTTCGGAGCACAGGCCAGCAGCACGGATGTCGCCAGAACGGCTAAGAAATAGCCAACAAGCCTAAGCCTGCGGGTCACTGATCGAAATCCAGGTCTTCGGCGTAATCAGACCAAATCTGGTCGCGCTTGAAGGAAGGATGATCGAAGTCAACTTCTTCGTCAACTTCTTCTTCTTCCTCAATTTCCTCCTCTTCCTCTTCGTTAGAAAAGGGCATAGGGGCATCGAAACCATCACCTTTGGGGCGGCGTCCACAATGATAGGCGAATTGCAACATAATACCTCTTACTTCAGTGTAACACCCGCTCCATTCCATACAGGATAACTCCGCACATGACCAGGGCGGCGACCATCTGGAGGACGATTATCACGCGGTTCACGTGATACGCCTTCTGCGCCTTCCTGTGCCAGGAGGGGATACTCTGTTTGTCTTTGGACACGGGACTCACGGAGGCAAATATATACATAATCTTTAAAATGGAAATAGGGAAAACGAAAAAAAGTTAAATTTTTTACGGATTATGAAGAAAATCCTCTTCACACTGCTTATTTTGGCCTCAATCCTCCCTGCCCAGATTGGTCCCGGCAGGAACACCGAGGGCGTACACGTCCCTGCCGCGGGTACGCTCGAGCAAGGTTTCCTCCTGATTTCGGGAAGCTACGAGGCGGTAAGTGACGGACATGCGCTCGCCATGGACGGCTACAAGGTGCTCGGAACCGACTCCACCTACGCCCTCGACAAGAACACGCCCTCGTCGGGCGGCGCATTCGCTTTCGGGATAGGCATCACAGACAACATCGAATTCGGCGCGCGCCTGCCCATCTACTACGAAGGCGAAATTGCCGGCACCGACCTCGGCGGCTTCGGCCTGGGCGACCTGCAGGCCTACCTCAAGTACTCCTACCCCATCCCGTCGACTCCGGTAGACCTCGCGATTTACGCCGAGACGACCGCCCCCACGGGAACACGGAGCATCGGGTTCCGTCCCAGGCACCAGTGGTTCGTCTACGAAGAAGAAGACTCGTACGCCTTCACGGCGGGCAAGTGGGCCCTATTCTTCGCCGGCCTCATTTCCGTAAACCTCGGGGACTTCGCCCACTGGAACACCTACCTGGGCTACCTCCACGTGATGGAGTCCGACAACCACACCCTGCTCTGGGGCTCGGGATTCGAGCTGTTCCCCAAAAGGACCGTCTCGGGCATCATCGAAGTATCCGCCGAAACGGGCCTGTTAAAGGACAAGGCGATCAACGCCCTCCGGAACGACGTCTTGCGCCTGACTCCGGCCGTCAAGATCCACCTGCCCAACGAACTCAACCTCCTGCTCGGGATGGACATCGGCATAGACTTCGTCCGCAAGGCCACGCTCGACAACAGCATCGAAGTGCACAGGAGGAGCGGCGAACGCAACCTCGAATACAACGTACGCGGAACGCCCGAATATTCACTGGTACTCGCCATCACGAAAACCCTCGACTTCAGCCGCAGGGATGCCGACAACGACGGCGTGATAGACAAAGAAGACCTCTGCCCCAACACCGAACTCGGGGTCGCGGTCAACAGCAGGGGCTGCCCCGTGGACCTCGACCAGGACGGTATCCTCAACATCATGGACGACTGTCCGGGAACCCCGCGCGGGCTGCAGGTCGACTACAAGGGATGCCCCATCGATTCCGACGGAGACAGCATTCCCGACTATGCGGACAAGTGCCCCAACACGCCGAAGGGAACAGCAGTCGATGACGACGGCTGCATACTCGACAGCGATGGCGACGGCGTGGACGACCGCCGCGACAAGTGCCCGAACTCCCTTTCGAGAGACAAGGTGGACGAATTCGGATGCCCCCTCGACGATGACCACGACGGAGTGCTCAACGACAACGATTCCTGCCCCGAGACCCCGCGCGGCTACCCCGTCGATAAACAAGGATGCCCGCTGGACTTCGACCACGACGGTGTCCCGAACGAAATTGACATGTGTCCGAACAGCCACGCAGGCGAAATCGTCGACGAAGACGGATGCCCCGCAGACTACGACAAGGACGGCGTTCCCGACAGCAGGGACCAGTGCCTCGAAACGCCTTACGGATTCTCGGTCGACATAAACGGATGCCCCAGCGACCACGACCGCGATAGCGTACCCGACGCGCTGGACAAGTGCCCGAACACACCTCCCAAGGCGGCGGTCGATTCCATCGGTTGCCCCATCGACAGCGACGGCGACGGAATCCTCGACTACCTGGACAAGTGCCCCGGAACGTTCAAGAACATCATCGTCGGCAGCAACGGCTGCCCCCTGAAACCGAAGAACAACCTGAACATGCTGGCCGCCCACATCAAGTTCAAGAACAATACCGATGTTCTCCTGAATTCGAGCTACACGGCGCTGAACGACGTCATCTACCTCATGCGCAAGCACGTGTTCTTCCTCGAAGTCCAGTGCAGCAACGTGAACGGGCAGGAAGCCTCCGACAAGCAGGCCCAGGCAATCGCCAACTACATGATCGACAAGGGT
This sequence comes from Fibrobacter sp., assembly GCF_017551775.1. Taxonomy (NCBI): domain Bacteria; kingdom Pseudomonadati; phylum Fibrobacterota; class Fibrobacteria; order Fibrobacterales; family Fibrobacteraceae; genus Fibrobacter; species Fibrobacter sp. The sequence goes on from NZ_JAFZKX010000083.1 coordinate 38,021, forward strand.
ATCGACATGAACCGCATCAAGGCCCAGGGATTCGGCACCAAGCTCCCGCAGGGTGAGGAATACCGCCTGTGGAATTCGAGCGGCGTGAGGCTCATCCCCTACGAAGAAACAACCGTCGAAGAACAAGAATGATCAATACGACTCTCTGCTACATCGAGCAGGAAGGCAAGTACCTCCTGCTCCACCGCGTCAAGAAGAAGAACGATATCAACAAGGACAAGTGGATTGGCATCGGCGGCAAGTTCGAGGAAGGCGAATCGCCCGAGGACTGCATCCGCCGCGAAACGATGGAAGAGACGGGCCTTACGCTCATTCGCCCGAAGTACCGCGGGATTGTGACATTCATCAGCGACGGCATGCAGGAAACGGAATTCATGCACCTGTTCACCGCGACAGAATTTGCGGGCGAACTCAAGGAGTGCGACGAAGGGACGCTGGAATGGGTCCCGAAAGAAGACGTGGTGAAACTCCCCCACTGGGACGGCGACCTGATTTTTCTCGCCCTGCTGGAACGCGGCGAGCCGTTCTTCTCGCTCAAGCTTACCTATGTAGGTTCGACACTCACCGAAGCCCTGCTGAACGAGACTCCGGTATTCGTCAAAGATTTCGTGAAATAATTGAACGTCAAGGACTGCGCAGGTATCGCGTAGTGACTACCACTTCGCAAGCGCGTTCGCGATAATCAAATCCTGCAACTTCTCGATAGCGCGGGCCTGGCCGTGGCGGTCTTCGACCTCGTTCTTCTGCACGTCGTAAACGCCTTCCGCAGAAAGAGACTTGTTCTCGTAAATGATGCGTTCCTTCACGTTGTCGTAGAACTTCACGCTCACGCGAATTGTCACGCGGTAAGTTTCCACATCGCTGTTGCTGTTGTAGTTTTCGGGCTTGTTGGTGTACCCGATCAGCGTCATCTGGAAATCGGCATTCGCATCGTCGTTCACGAGGCGCACGCCACCCGCATTCTTCTTGAACATTTCGACAACCGCCGTATGGATGTTGTTGGCCAACACCGGATCGAGCGTCTTGTCTTCGACTTCGTGAATCTGCACCGTCTTGATATGGCTCGGCAACGTACTTGCCGTAAAGCTGTAGCAGCCCGTCAATGCGCCCGCGACCGCGAGCACGACACATGCTAAAAGGAACTTCGCCGAAGTCATTTTACGAAACATTTCAATCATGTCGTAAATGTAGTTTTATTTTTATATTGTATAAAAAGGAATCCGCAAGAATGACCGCACGCTCGTATAAAGTCGCTGGGCACGTGTTTACGCTCGAATCAGACCTCAATATCGACGAGGGTCTCAAGAACTACGCCCCGTTCGCCGTTCCCGCAGGCGAAAGCGCTCCGGCAGTTTTCACGCTCCGCATCGTGCAGTTCACCTCGCCTATCGAATACACCGAAGAAACCCGCCAAGACGAAGAAGGCCAGCAGATAATTTGCGGGCGCACCGCCGGCAGGCAAAGCGTTTTCGAATTCACGCTCACGCACAAGCACGCGGGCACGCTCGTCTGCGACGAAGGTTACAAGAATTCCACCCTGTACCTCACCGACTTCGCGCCACGTTTCGGCATCAACAACGCCCTGATGGTCCTCTACGCTCTCGCAACCGCGCCCCTCGGTACAGCGCTGTTCCATTCGGCGGTGGTCGAACACGGTGGTTACGGCTACATGTTCCTCGGCAAGAGCGGAACGGGCAAGAGCACCCATGCGCGGCTCTGGCTTGAAAACATCGAGAACACGACGCTCCTGAACGACGACAACCCGGTAGTGCGCGTGCTTCCCGAAGGCATCCGCGTCTACGGTTCCCCGTGGAGCGGCAAGACCCCCTGCTACAAAGACGAATCACACCCGCTGGGCGGAATCGTGCTCCTGGAACAGGCGCCATTCAACAAAATTCGCGCGCTGCGCGGGATTGAAGCCTACGCGGCGATCCTCACGAGCATCTCCGGCAAGCGCTGGGAAAAATCCATCGCCGACGCCCTGCACGTTACCGAAAACGCAATCGCGATGGGCGCACGCATGTGGAACTTGCAGTGCCTTCCCGACGCCGACGCGGCTCGCCTCTGCCACGAAACCATAAAGGCGCGCTAGACATGCACAAAGAAAACGGCATGGCGACAAGCGACAGCGAAATCCTCTCCGAAGCCATCCGGCTTGCAGGCGAAGGAATTTCCATCACCTTTCCCGTCAACGGCAGGAGCATGCTCCCGTTTATTGTCGGCGGGAAAGAAAGCGTCATCCTCCAAAAGCCCCGCACGCCGCAAGAGGGCGACGTCGTCCTCGCCTACGTGGAGAACTGCCGCTACGTCATCCACCGCATCATCAGAATCGAAGGCGAAACAATTACGCTCATGGGCGACGGGAACCTCTACGGGGTCGAACACTGCCGCCTGCAAGACATCAAGGCAACCGCCACGCACGTGGTCGGGGCGAACGGAAGGAAGCGCTCGCTCGATTCCAGGCAATCGAGACGCCGTGCCGCGCTCTGGCTCAAGCTCAGGCCCGTACGAAAATGGCTACTATTGGTATATCGCATTATCCGCAAGGTAAAAAGCTTATGAAACTGAAAGAAGGATTCGTGCTGCGCGACGTGTGCGGCGAACAGGTCATCATGGGAGAAGGCATCGGCGCGCTCGACTTCGGGCGGCTCCTCTGCCTCAACGAGACCGCGGCATTCCTCTGGAAAAAAGCGGGCGAACAGGGGGACTTTTCCGCAGATTCCCTCACCGACGCCCTCTGCGCAGAATACGACGTGGCACGTGAACAGGCTATCGCCGACGTGAACGCCATCGTCGATGAATGGAAGAAGGTCGGCGTCGTAGAATGAAGTACGTAGCCTGGCTATGGCAAAACACGCGGGGGACGCGCCTGAACGGTTCCGTCCGCATCGCACTCGGGACCGCGCAAGTCGTGCTCGGGCTTTTGATGGTATGGCTCTCCAAGCGGTTCATTGACGAGACCATCCATACCGGCAGCAGGGAGGCCATCGTGCAGATGATCGTCCTGCTTGCGCTCACCGTGTTGGGCCGCATATTGCTCCGCCAGGTTTACTTCTACATGACGACCGTCGCGACGACCCGCAAGTCGAACGAACTGCGACTCAGCCTATTCTCGAAACTCTTTTCCAGGCGCCTCTTCGACGAAAAAGAACTCCACTCCGGCGACGTGACCTCGCGCCTTTCCAAGGACATCGACTCCGTATCGAGCGTCGTCGCGGATACGATTCCGCAAATGGTCGTCACGGGAATCCAGCTCATTGGCGCGTTCCTGCTCATGCGCTTCTTCGACGCCTGGCTCGCCTGGGCGCTCGTCATCTTCACCCCGCTCGCCATCATCCTCGGAAAATTCGTGGCAAGGCGCCTCCGCCGCATGACGCTCGACATCCGTGAAAAAGAAAGCCGGATACAGATGCACGTGCAGGAAGGCGTCGAATACAACGCAGTCCTGCGTTCCCTCGGGAGTGAGCAATGGATGGCCGACCGCCTCGACAACATGCAGCAGGAACTCAAGGGCAACGTACTGCGCCGCACGCGTTTCTCCGTCATCACGCGCTTCATGCTGGGAATCGCCTTCGGGTTCGGCTACCTCGCCGCGTTCATCTGGGGCGGCCTCGGGCTCTACCACGGCACCATCACCTTCGGCGTGATGACCTCCTTCCTGCAGCTCGTGGGTCAAATCCAGCAGCCGATACTCTCGCTCCTGAACATGACCCCGCAGGTGATACACTCCACCGCGAGCATAGACCGCCTCGAAGAATTGCAGACAAACGATTCCGACGAGCCCGCATTGAACAGCGCAGGCACGCAAACAGCAAACGGTGCCTTATTCAAAAACGCCGCCGGCATCCGGTTCGACGACGTCACGTTCAAATACGCGAAAGGCGACCGCGAAATCATATCGCATTTTTCGCATGACTTCAAACCCGGGAGCAAGACCGCCCTGATGGGCGAAACAGGCGCGGGCAAGACGACGCTATTCCGGCTCATCCTCGGGTTCATCGAACCTGCAAGCGGGAACGTCTCCGTATATGCGGACCAGTCGTTTACCGCAGGCAAATCAACGCGCGCAAATTTCATATTTGTCCCTCAGGGCAACACGCTCATGAGCGGCTCCATCCGGTATAACCTGCTCCTCGCAAAGCCAACCGCCGGCGACGAGGAACTCCGGGCGGCTTTGCATACCGCCTGTGCCGACTTCGTGTTTGAATTCCCCCTCGGGCTCGATACCGAAATCGGCGAGCGCGGCTGCGGTCTCAGCGAGGGCCAGGCACAGCGTATCGCAATCGCCCGCGGGCTTTTGCGCGAAGGTTCCGTCCTCCTGCTCGATGAAATCAGCGCCTCGCTCGACGAAGAGACCGAACGCGAACTCTACTCGCGCCTTTTCGCCGCCAATCCCGAAAAGACGATGCTGTTCATCACGCACCGCAGCGCCGTCTGCGAGCTCTGCGACGAAACCGTTCGGGTTTAATCAGACCTTTTCAACCTACATTCCTTAGACTATCGCCTACCGTCGTTAGTCTAAAAATTCTATATGGCGCTCTTGCAGAGCGCATTTGGCATCTGCGATGCCATGCGGCTGCATTTCGGCCATAGGTAATGTAAACATTACCTGCGGCACTCAATTTGCACGCATTTAGTACGGCTCGGCAATGCCAAAACAAAAAAATGTTTTGACGTCTACGACGTCAGTGGCTACGGCTCGCAAATGCAAAAAACAAGTTTTTTGCGCTTTCTCGCCTTGCACACTTTTGTCGCTGCTCTCACCTTTGACACTCTTCGAGTGTCTTTTGCTAGGCTCAAAAGTGGGCCTGTAAACAGTCCCGTTTCACTCGCCTTACGCAAAAGTTGCTAAATTTTCCCGCGTAAAATTTCCTAACCGAGGCATAACATGCTTGACATCAAGAAAATCCGTGAAAATCCGGAATACTACATTGCAGAAACCGAAAAGAAGTATACGACCGTCAGCCTGAAGGACGTTCTCGAAATCGACAACGAACGCCGCCCGCTCCTCACCGAGGTGGAACGCCTCAAGAGCGAACGCAACGCCGAATCCAAGAAGATCGGTGACTTGAAGAAGAAGGGCGAGAACGCCGACGAGGCCGTAGCCGCCATGCGCGCTCTCGGCGACAAGATCGACGAACTCGACAAGAAGCTCAAGGAACTCGACTACAAGCAGACCGAAATGCTCATGCACGTGCCGAACATCGCCCCGCGTTCTCCGGAAGGCAAGGACAGTTCGGACAACGTGGTGGAAAAGGACGGCCCGATTCCGTTTGACTACTACACCAAGAACGACGACTTCGCCCGCGTGGACCACAAGACCCTCGGCGAACGCCTCGGCATCTTCGACTTCGAACGCGGCGCCAAGATTTCCGGTTCCGGCTTCCCGGTCTACCGCGGCCTCGGTTCCCGCCTGGAACGCGCCCTCATCCAGTTCTTCCTCGACGAACACCAGAAGAACGGCTTCGAAGAATTTACGCCTCCGTACCTCGTGACCCGCAACACCATGCGCGGCACGGGCCAGCTCCCGAAGTTCGAAGAAGACATGTACCGCTGCGACAAGGACGACGACCTGTTCCTCATCCCGACCGCCGAAGTGCCCCTGACCAACCTCTATGCCGGCGAAGTGATTCCGGAATCCGAACTCCCGAAGCGCATCTGCGCCTACTCCGCCTGCTTCCGCCGCGAAGCCGGTTCCTACGGCAAGGACACCCGCGGTCTCCTCCGCCTGCACCAGTTCAACAAGGTGGAAATGGTCTACTTCGCCCATCCGGAACATAGCTACGAAGACCACGAAGAGCTCACCCGCTTCGGCGAAATGCTCCTCGAGAAGCTCGGCCTCCCCTACCACCGTCTGGCCCTCTGCAAGGGCGACCTCGGTTTCGGTGCCGCCAAGTGCTACGACCTCGAAGTCTACGCCCCTGTCGAAAAGAAGTGGCTCGAAGTCAGCTCCTGCAGTAACTTCGAAGACTACCAGGCACGCCGCGCCAACATCAAGACGAAGATTGGCGGCAAGAACACGTTCGTCCACACGCTGAACGGTTCGGGCCTCGCCACGCCGCGCGTGATGGTCGGCATCTGCGACAACTACCAGCAGAAGGACGGCTCGCTCTTGATTCCTGAAGTGCTTCGCCCGTACATGGGTGGCATGGAACGCATCGAACCGAAGAAGTAATCAGAATGTCACCCTGACGCTGAGCGTCCTCAGCATGACAGCAGGGTCAAAACGACACTTTACAAGAAACCCCGGTCGCAAAACCGGGGCTTCTTTTATACAATCCAAATAAAGGCTAGTGATTTTTCTTCCGGTTCTTCAGGCAGCGCACCGAATAAGCGTACTGCTTGTTCTTGCTATAGTCCCCGAGGAACGCATCGTTGTCGTAGTAGAGGTTCCAGTATGGAGCATGCGTCGGAGCTTTGCTCTCTTCGGCAACCCAGAAGTCCGCATCCTTGCCCATTTCCTTGAAATCGCCCTTCGCATTCTTGAAGCCGCCCGCCATCGCGCCAAAGCCGTAACGGTCCGTACCATCGGGCCATTCATCGCTATGCGTCCAGGAGAACTTCATCTTGAGGAGCGTACCGATCTTTTCCTTTTCATATTTGTTAGACTTCTTCATGAAATCGGTTAGCGCCTTCATCTCGGCACTAGTCGGCATGTGGTATCCGTCCGGACACACGCCTTGGTGTTCCCCACGCAATTTCGAAGCAGCAGACTCTCTTGCATAATTGGCCGGCAAAGCCATCGCCGCAGTCCAGGTGTAGAGCCTTCCGAACACGTTGCAGTTTTCGTTCTTGTTGTCGTAGCACCAGCTGCCTTCGGAACGGTAATTCAAGTTCTGTCCCATCCACACCTGGCCGCCGATAGTCACGAGCCTGTACAACTGACCATCGCGCTTGTCGCACAAGGAGCCTGCAGGTACATTTTCGCAATAAACGGGAGGAGGAGGTTCGACCGAAGAAGAGGAAACCACAATGACGGACGGCCTGTGCCTAGCCCTCAACGACGAGGAATATGTCGTGGCGACAGGTTCTTCGGCAACAAGCGTTCCGGCAGCGGAGGCCGTATCGGCAGGCGGTTCGACAACCGTATCTACAGGCGGTTTTTCCGTTTGTTCGGTTCGTTCGCGATAAACCATGGGAGTATCAACCGGAGTCGAGTCGACCTTTGTTTCCGGTTCGGCGGGCTGAACCTGTTCGCGTGGAATTTCCCGAACCCTTAGAGGCGCTTGCCTTTCAAAAGGTTCTTCCCTGTTGCACGCAAAAAGCATCCCGGCGACAGCCAGGAGCAACCCTTCAAATAATCTTCTCTTAACAATATTCACAGAAAAAAATATATGCAATTTTAGGGCGAAAATCACGCTTCAAGAAGAAAAAAGTTTGTAAAACGAAAGTTTTTTTTAAGTTTATTCGGAATATCCGGCCCCTTATTTGGAATATTCCTTCGCAATATGGCGATTTTAGAGCAAAATCGCTACATATAGGCCGGCAAGGAGCCGATTTTCTGAAAACGGCCCGATTCGGCATCCAGAGCGAAATAGGCAGTCGCATCTCCCAGAGCGAGCATCACGTACTTCGGCGAAAGTACCTGGAGGTACTTGTTGAGCTGCACCTGCAATGCGGGCCAGGTGTATTCTCCGGGAGCCTTGCATTCCACCAGGAGCCACGGCCTGTTGATTGCCGCCCCCTCGCGGAAATTGTGCACCAGAATGTCTACGCGGTCGTCCGTCTTCGGATCAACCGTCGCAAGCGCGAATTCCACAGCGATCAAGTGCGCCGGCACCTTAATCTCGTTCAGCAAGAACTGGATGGTCGCCTGGCGTACGCGCTCTTCGGGAGTGTCGGGGACATCCTTCTTGCGGATCGGGTCGTATATCATTTCGTGCGTCATGATGTTTAAGATAGAAAAATATCCCGCGCATCTTGTAAAAAAAAGAAGTGACGCCCCTTGACATTTTTAGACAGCAGAAAGTATATTTAACGGCATGAACAAAATCTTTGGACAGACCATCGCAGCATTTGCGATCGCAGCAAGCCCGGCAGCAGCCCGAGCTATTATGGGGCTGTCCAGAGAAACCAAAATCTGTAAAGCATAATGCGAAAAAACAGATTGAAAGTTTCAAGGGCAGCCCCGCAAGCGGCTGTTTTTTTTATTTACCCCAATTTTAACCATTAAACACAAGGATTAACGGAAATTCTAGAGCAATTATATGCTATAATTACACCGCAAAAAGAATTTTCGATACCTATACAGGAGCTTAAAATGCGCAGAAGACTATTGAGCGAAGGTGCCAAGGAACTCTCTTACGAAATCCGCGAGATCGTGAAGAAGGCAAACCAGCTCAAGGCACTCGGCCTCCCCATCCACTGGGAAAACATCGGCGACCCGATCGAAAAGAAGTGCCAGATTCCCGACTGGATCAAGGATATCGTCGTGGACCTCGCCAAGACGAACCGCAGCTACGGTTACTGCCCCTCCAAGGGCATGCTCGAGACCCGCGAATTTCTCGTGAAAGAGAACAACAAGCTCGGCGGCGCCCAGATCAACGTCGACGACATCCTGTTCTTCAACGGCCTCGGCGACGCCATCGCCACCATCTACGGCCTGCTCTCGATGAACACCCGCATTATCGGACCGGCCCCGGCCTACTCCACCCACAGTTCCGCCGAAGCGGCCCACGCCCACACGGCCCCGATTACTTACAGGCTCCAGCCCGAAAACCACTGGTACCCGGACCTCGAAGAACTCGAGAACAAGGTGAAGTACAACCCGAGCATCGCGGGCATCCTCATTCTGAACCCGGACAACCCGACCGGCATGGTCTACCCGCTCGAAATCCTCCAGAAAATCGTGGATATCGCTAAGCGCTACAACCTGTTCATCATCTGCGACGAAATCTACAACAAGATTACATACAATGGCGCTCACGCCTACGCGCTTGCCGAATACATCGGCGACGTTCCGGGCATCGCCCTCAAGGGTATTTCCAAGGAATACCCGTGGCCGGGCGCTCGTTGCGGCTGGGCCGAGTACTACAACCGCGACAAGGACGAACAGTTCGACGCCTTCTGCCGTGCCATCGACAACGCCAAGATGGTGGAAGTCTGCTCGACCACGCTCCCGCAGATGACGATTCCGCGCGTTTTGGGCGACAAGCGCTTTGCCGAACACCGCGCCGCGCTGAACGAAAAGATCGGCCGCCGCAGTGCCATCATCAACGAAATCCTTTCCGACATCCCGGAACTCTACTTCAACCCGACCTACGGTGCGTTCTACAACACCATCATCTTCCGCGAAGGCACGCTCAACAGCCACCAGAGTCTGAAGATTGACAACCCAATCATCAAGAAGAAGGTCGAGGAATGGTGCAGCAAGACCACGAACCTGGACTACCGCTTCGTGTACTACCTGCTGGGCGCGAAGGGCATCTGCGTGGTGCCGAGTACCAGCTTCTGCACCGACCTCAAGGGCTTCCGCGTGACGCTTTTGGAAGAGGACGAAGACGAACTGCGCAGCGTGTTCACCACGATCCACGACGCCATCGTGGAATACCTGCACAGCTAGCCCCAAGAAAGAGACCCAAATGGATGCGGCCCTTGAAAAACGCCTCAAGCGGCAGGTTATCGGGAAACCGCACCGTTTTTTGGCGGTTGTTCCGCTCGGCTTCGAACAAACTCTTGTCGAAGAGTTAAAAAGCGTAGGCATTGAAACCATCGCAGACGCCGCAGATGCGGCCGGTCAGTTCCGCATTGTCGGGGACGGCAAGGTGGAATTCACGGCGAAAATCGTCGAAGCCTGGAAAGCTGTCGCCTATAGCCGCATCGCGAACCGCGTGCTGATGCACATCGCCGACTTCAAGGCCGAAAACTTCCGCGATCTCGAGAAGAAGGCCGCCGAAATCCCGTGGGAACTGTACCTGCGCAAAACCGCAGTGCCATTGTCCCTGCGTCACACCGAAGCGCGAAGCGCAAGTGTGTCCACTCCTAGTAACTCGGAACTAGGAACTGGGAACTCACTATCCATCCATGTCACCTGCAAACATTCGCGCCTGTACCACAGCGACGCCATCGCCGAAAGGCTGTACAAGGTAATCGAAGAATCGTTTGACAGTTCCGCGCCCGCTGTCATCCCCGCCCCGAGTCATCCTGACGAAGGTCAGGATCGGCATCTCGCACCAGAACGTCATCCTGACGTAGGTCAGGATCGGCTTCTCGCACACCAGAACCTTTACGTCAATTTTCTCGACGACCGTTGCACCCTCTGGCTCGACCTCGCAGGCGAAGAACTCTACAAGCGCGGGCATGAGCGGCACGTCAACGACGCCCCGCTCAAAGAAACCATAGCCGCAGCGATGCTGTTCGAGGCATCTGCGCTCGTCGCCGCACCGATCACACTCTTCGACCCAATGGCAGGCAGCGGCACGTTCAGCCTCGAAGCCGCATACAAGGCAAACGGGCTCATTCCCGGCGCGTGCCGCGACTTCGCGCTAAAGCACCAGCCCGCCTTCAAGGAAGCGACGTGGAAGCACATTGTTTCCGCAATGGATTCACTTGCCCCTACGGGGCTGCGGAATGACAATCAAAATAAGCAAGCGTGTCCACTCGCAATTATCACCAGCGACATCTCGGAACGCGCCGTCGAAATCATCAAGTACAACGTACAAAGCGGCCCGCTCAAAGAAAAAGCGCCGGACTCAATAACCCCGAAGCTCAAGGACTTCTTCTGCTATACCGCCGAAGAAATCACCGGAGCATGCTCGGAAGGCACCTCCCCCGCAATGCTTTTGAATCCTCCCTACGGAAAAAGACTCGACTGCGATGCGCCTGCACTTTATGCGCAAATAGGACGCAAACTCACCGAACTCGTCCGCAGCCTCGACAATGCGGGCAAGCCGCTCACCGTCGCCATCCTTTCCCCGAAAGACGATTCTGGCAAAGCGGCGAAGTATACTTGCACTGCAAACTTGTTGCGCGAATGCCCTGCGCTCGATCCATCGAAAAATTCAAAAGCAAAGCGCATTGTCACAAGCCACGGCGGCCTCACTCTGAACGCATTTATAGCCACGCTCTAGCGCATTTTTTCGGGTAGAAAAGTTTCATTTTTCTTACCCAAATTAGTCGTGCTCTCTACAAGGAACGCCTAGAGAACACTTTGTATTGACATACGTCACCCTAACCTTTTTTTTACATCGCAATTTGTCCTTATGGATATATTTTATGGGCGGAGAATGTTTGGTTAAAAAACATGAGGTTATGATGAAATTTCCATTCTTTAAAGCATTGCTGCTTTCCAGCGCCTTGGTGATCGCCTGGAATTGCACAGGCGACGACATATTAAAACCGAATCCAGGTAACGATGCAAACGCATCAACACCCTGTTGGCTTTTCGTGAGCGACATGGATTACCTGATTACCGCGACAGAAACGGGCTATGTCGTCAGCACCATTACCGGAGTTCCCGTTGGGGCCTACGATCCGCAAACCGGAATTATTTACGATGTGAACGCAAATCCCATCGTCTCAGGCCTGGACTTGAGTATCCTGCCTATCGTAAATCTGAACTCCGATGGTACCGTCACAGACCTGAATGGCAATCCTATCGTTCCCACTCCCGTCATTCCGACATCCAGCGCCGTCATTGCCAGTTCCGCAACTATTCCCGTCGTCTCTTCCAGCAGCGTAGTGACTCCGGCATCTTCCGCCACAGTCCCGCAGCCCAAGAGCTCCGCCCAGGAAAAGAGTTCTTCCTCCGAAGCCAAGTCCTCTGCGACAGAACAACCGAAATCATCTTCCTCCGTGCAAACCGCCCAATGTGGCGACCAACAATGCTACGACGCCCCGTCGGCGAAATGCGTTGGCAAAAACAATGAGCAGACTGGTCCGAAGGGTGAAAAATACGCATACGACAACTCTTGTGCTTTGAAATGCTATTACGACCCCGACAACAAGGAATGCAAAAACCTCGGAGCCTCTACTAATCCCAAGAGCAGCTCCAGCGCCAAGTCCTCGAGCAGCGCGAAGTCCAGCTCTAGCGTACAGTCCAGTTCCTCTGGACAGTTGACCGGCGGATGCCCGAACATCAAAACGACCGGCGGTAAATCCGGCTCCGGCTGGGCCACCCGTTACTGGGACTGCTGCAAGCCCCATTGCTCCGGAGCGACAAACACTTCTTACCATTCCAAGCAGTGCACCAACAAGGGAAAAACCGAAAGTACTGACTGGGGTGCAGGAAGCGTCTGCAGCGGCGGAAACATGATGGCTTGCACAAGCCAGATTCCGTTCACCATTGACGGCTGTGACGAATACGGTTTCGCATTCGCCGCTGTTCCGGCTGCTGACGGTGGATCCTGCGGCAAGTGTTTCCAGCTCACATTTACCGGCGAAGGTCACTACAACTCTACGAACGCCAACACCAAAAAACTCAAGGGCAAGAAGCTCATCATTATGACGACAAACATCGGTGGTGACGTTCAACAGGGACAGTTCGATATCATGATCCCGGGCGGTGGCGTCGGCATGTTCAACGGCTGCTCTTCCATGGGCTGGGGAGCACAAGGCGCACAATACGGCGGCCTCCTCTCCGACTGCGAAACAGAAAGCAACTACAATGCGGGCACATATGCAAAATGCCTTACCGACAAGTGCAACAAGGCTTTCAGCAACGACGAACAAGCCAAGAAGGGTTGCATGTTCCTTGTCGATTGGATGCAGTCCGCAGGCAACCCCGAGCACAACTACGTGGAAGTGGAATGCCCCGAAGTGCTCAAGCAGAGATACTAATCAAAATAACCCATGTTAAAAGGCCTCGGCTCTGCCGAGGTCTTTTTTTATCGTCTCATCAAAGCCCCGCAGGAGCAAGCGTGTCCATGGATTCACTTGTCGTGCTTCGCACGACTGCGGAATGACGATGGGGTGTATACTAAAACAATTCGCGGATCGAGGCCTTGCGCAACTTGATGCGGTAGGGAATCGAACGGATGAAATTTTTCCAGTAGGAAACTTCTGACCAGATGACTTCGGACGGAGCGAAGGACTGGAAACGCAATGCACGGCAGCGCCGGAAGAACCACCTCGGGATAATCGAAAGCGACTCCCCCTTCTCGTAGTATCCGAAATTGCCGCCTCGGAGAATCTGCTCCAGCATCAGCTTGCCGCGGATGGCGTCCGGAGCGCAGAGCATGCGTTCCCGTTCAAGCCCGAACACATACCCGAGCACCCACATAAGTGCACCGCACATGCGGTAGAACCCGAACTTGCGGAGCTGGCGGGCAAATTCTTCTCGATCGGAAGCCGAAGCGTTCCGCAGCAAAACGAAGTAGTCGGCAACCTGCTTGAATCCTATACCACCGGCGACAAAATGGCGCTGGATATGCGAGAACTGCATAGCAAGCGCAAACTTAAGCGACGGGACGTAGAAACCCTCCGGCACGAGTTCCGTATGTGCGAGTTCTGCGAGAAGGTAGCGCTGCAGCCTCCTGTTCGTAAGCGGGTTCAAGTTGCCGGAAGAAGGCCTGAAATGCACCTCAATGCTGATTCCGTTCAACTTTTGCGCAAGATGCACATGGTGCCCGGAAACCGCAAGTTTTCTCTTCGCCATGGCGTAAAGTTCTTCGCGGGACTTGCCATGCGAAAAGAAAAAGGATTCCGTCGGCTCAGGAGCCATCATCCCGAGATCCTGCAGAAGCGTAACAACCGTCTCGCGCCCGCCATCAACCCAGATGTCGATGTCACCGCATTGCCTGATAAACGCATCTGGGTACAGCCTGGCATTGGCCGCCCCCTTCAGGATGGCAGTCCGCCTCCCCTGCTTCTGGAAAAGTTCCGTAAGATGCGCCGCCTCGGCATTTATCAGGCGGTTATGCCCGCGGATAGCCTCGGCTTCGCTCGCCCACTGGAGGGCGAGGTTCAACGGCGGGCGGCGGTCCTTCGGGAGCTTACAGACACCCGCATAGGCGATGCCCACAACGGAAAGCTTGGATGCCAGAGAATACAAAAGAGACCACTCTTTAGCGGTCTCTACTTTAAAATGTGTATAATCTTCCTCGGCCGCACCGAATGCGAGCCGAAGAAGAGCGAAAAGTCTTTCCTCCGAACCAGGAATCAAGGCTTAAGCCAGCGGGTCCTGTTCGTGCGGAGCGAGGCCAAACGGACCACAACCATCGCTATCAGGACAAGAGGTATCAAGCAGATTGTTCTGGGCGGCAAGATGCACGATTTTCATTTCCGGTTCATTGTATTCTTTTCTGTTTTCCATAAGTTCCTTCAATTAGTTGCGCTCGATAAATTCTACATCCATGCTTTCGCTCAACAGGTCTGCAGAATGATCCAGTTCAACAACCTTCATTTCCGGCGCTATGTATTCTCTTTTTTCGTTCATAATTAACGGACCATAACCTGTTTACCGTTAAAATAGTAAATTCCCTTGGTTGTTGGCTTGGCATTCAGCTTGCGGCCCTTCATATCGAACCAGCCGTTTATAGCCTTAATTTCGCCAGAAATGGGTTTTACTTTACTTATGACGGTCGTTTCTTCGACTTCTGCTTCAGTTTCGGCTTCAACTTCACGTTCAATAAAGTCAACTTCCATGGAATTGGAACCGGAGCCATTGCTGATAGAAGCCGTCTGTGCGGAAACATAAGCGGCCTTTGCCAACAAGCGGCGAGAGGACTGCTGAACCGAGGTCTGTTCTTCAGGCTGGGTATTGTAAAGGTAGCCGCGCAAAGGAACGATATAAGCTCCAGTACCAGCACGTTTAAACTTTCCAACCTTCTCTTGTTCAGGACTGTTATTCGCAACAAAGCCCCAAGCCTGCTTATTACCGGACGGCCAATCAATGCGAGAGTACACGCCTCTAAATTGCCATTTACCGCCATCCTTTTCACTGACCGGAACTGTAATATTATTCGTGTTCAAGATAACGCTATCGCCATCAGCGATGTTGATTATAAGCGTATCAGAGGTCGGCACAAAGATATACGGCGTATTGGCCTGGATTACTCCGCCAGCGACGTCATTGTAGAATACGGCCTTAGGAACGCTTTCATCTACATACGCAAATTCCTTGAAAGAACCGCCCGAAATCTTGGTCGTGTCAATCGAGAACGGAAGCATAATCGTAGAATTCTTCCCGACCGTGAACTTGCGGACAAATTCCACGTGGTTCACAGAAACATCCGAAGGAATCTCAACCGTTTCCGAAGAATTGGTATTGATTTGAGCGGTCTTCGATCCATCAGCGTTCTCGAAAACCTTGATGGCGCCAAATTCGCCGACCAGGAACGGATAGACCTTTTCCCACTTGGCGTAGAAATGAGCCTCGCCAGTAGAACCAGCAGCAATACCTGCCACCGGTTCTTCTGTGTCTTCACTTACGAACCAGCCCAAGAAATTGTATCCAGTCTTAGACGGGCTATTGAGATCAATATTTCCGTCTTCAACCGTGTACGTTTCCGGATTCTCCGTTTCGAAAGTCGCACCTTCGATATTGTGATAAACAATCGGGTACGCTTCGGGAGTCCACTTGGCATAGAAAGTCTTGTCACCGGTGGAGCCCAGCGGGACTTCCGTCACGGCATCGCCTTCGAAGTCGGGATTATCGTACCAGCCAGCAAAGGTGTAACCAGCACGAGGGGCGCAAGTCCTAAGTAGAGCAGCCTTTTCAGATGTATATGTTTTGTCACCATAAGCATTATCCGTTCCAACATAGGTAATTGTATAAACCTTAAGCTGTTTTCCATACAAAGTAATATTTCCATACGATTTCTTCACAATCTGCGTTACCTGCGTTTGGAAATCAGGTTCTTTAAACCATCCAGCGAAACTATAGCCTTCGGGCGCTTGCGCAAACCTTATACCCTTCTGGTCATTATACGTATATGTCGTCGGATTCGTCGGATCATTCACGCAGCCATCACATTCGTAAGTAATCGTGTAAGTCGCCAAGCTCCACGACGGGTACAGCGTAACAGGAGCCACAACCGTATATTCTTCACCAAGTTCATAACCCTTTGCTCCACCCATAGTTGTCGACCAACCATTCTGTTCGTAGCCCGCACGGCGGAAAATGCCCGCAGATTCGAGAGTGATGGTGGTTCCATGTTCCACAAACTGGTCCGAAATGGAACCGTAGGAATTATTGTCGGCCAAATACATGATCCTGTACGTTTTCTTGGACCACTTGCCATAGAAGGTCTTGTCACCTGTCGTTCCCGGAATCACCTGAGTTGCCTTGTTAGTGAAAGCAGCATCATAGAACCAACCTTCAAACTCATAGCCTTCGATATCAGCCGGAGCCTTCAAGGCAAAAGATGTATCGATGGTATAAGAACCGGGATTGTCGCCCGTATCCGTACCCTCATTCATTACATAACTGATATTGAAGCGCTGGAGAGTCCACTTAGCATATAGAATGATACTCTGGGTTATTTGAGAAGTAAATTCGTATTCATTTACGCCATTCGAATCAGTAAACCATCCGGCAAATACATAACCATCATTCGCAATCGGGTCCGTCGGAGCCGAAACCGTATCGCCAGCACCTACGCGAACATAATCCACAGTTGTCCTACCATGTTGATTGGCATTGTAGGTCACCGTATAGGTTTCCACATCAGTCCACACGGCATGCAAGACGAGTTCGTCAGATGCAGTCACAGTATCCAGAGAAACCGAATCACTTTCATGAGCTCCTGCAGTCAGCGCCCAACCGGTAAAGTAGGACCACGTTTCGCATTCATCTTCCGATCCCGATACATAATTTTTGCAGCGGGATGACGGCAAGGTTCCAAGCCCCTCGACAGTAATCGTTTCTCCGCTAGTAACCTGCTTTGTTTTTACACTATCGTTAGATTCCGGGAAAACACCGGGAGCCACATTGAAGGTCACCGTATAAACCGGAGTCCAAACAGCAAAGACCGTGTCACTCTTAGAAACCGTACCAAGATCAGCAGCCGGTACAGCCGCATCACGGGTCTTAGCCCAACCAGCAAAACTGTAATTTTCACGAGACGGATTTTCTATTTCATCGGCGGTGATTGCCATTCCGCCATCAAGGAATTTATTCTTGTCCGCTTTTCCATTGGCAAAAGCACCTCCGTTCGCATCAAAGACAATCTTGTAACCATCTGCACCATACCCATTGAGCGAAAGGGACGTTTCACCAACAGACCACGGCTCCGTCTTGCAGGCGCCAGTTGTTGTATCTATTCCATTCAACGCGCAAGCAATGGAATCCTCGTTGATTTCACTCGTATTTACAGTGGTGTCATTCACCGTACAATCTTTACAAGTTTTTCCAACACCAGAAACAGCGTTGCCCTGATAAGTAAGCCCTTCACCCTCATAATAACTGTCAGTTGCAGTCATCGTTCCGGACCAAACGTTTCCGGTAATTCCGCCAACAGAACCTTCCGAACCTGTATTCATGAGTCCAGGACCAGCATAAACACAAGAGGTAACAGTCACTTCCGTCTTTGTGATACCGATAATGCCTCCGACATACGCCTTGCTTCCGCTCGTCTGGATTTCGACAAGGCTCATGCAATTGGATATAGTACCCTTTTTAGCATTACCCACAATGCCACCGACGCCCTGGCTTTTGCCCGTCGTCTTGATGGTTCCCGAAGTAATGCAGTTATCAACGACATTGGTTCCTTTATCGGACATCCAGCCGACAACAGCTCCGACCGAAATCTGGTTGTCCTGATTAGTAATAATGGTACCGGCATTCGTCGTGGCCTGGATATCCACATTTTCAAGGACCAGATTTAAGACTTTTCCATCACCCAGCACTCCGACAAAACCAAGATTCTGGGCGTACTCTTTATTGATGGCAGAAAGTTCATCTCCATTTACGTAAAGATTCTTGATTATATGGTTCTGACCGTCAAATATCTTTGAATAATATTTATCGCCCTTTCCGGCTGCTAGCGGAATCCAAAGATGTCCACCCAAATCCAGGTCGGCAGTCAGCTTCGCATTACCTTTATTATAGTTCGCTCCATACCAGGCCAACTTTGCTTCCGTATCAATGATATAGTAGCCACCTTCCATAGACGGTTGAACTTTCGAGGTTCCGTCCCATGCGGCAAAAGCCTGTCCAACACCAGCCAGACAGAGCAGGAGTATTCCGAGCAGATTTCTCGAAGACGTGGTTTTAAAGAGAGAACTAAACATAACACACCTCTTTTTTTGCAAAAATATGAACTTTTCGCAAATTATACCAAAAACATAACAAGAATAACAGATATGCAGCCTAAAATCGTGACTTTTGTCACCCATAGAGGCAAAAAAAGCGCCTAAGTCGTTGTCAAACATGTGATTTTGCGCAAATTTATCAAAAATGCGCCATTTTTCCCCCATATCCCAATTAGACAGCGCACAATCCACAGACAAGCCAAATCGCTCCCTTTTTTTCTACATTGTGTGAAAATTTTGGCGCACTGGACCGCCAGTGCAGCCGCACACAAAAAAGAGGATAAAAATGCCGAAACTTCGTTCGCTCAAGACTATGGAAGGCCGTGAAATGGCCGGTGCACGCGCCCTTTGGCACGCAACAGGAACCAAGGTGGAAGACTTTGGTAAGCCGGTGATTTGCGTGGTGAACAG
>NZ_JAFZKX010000084.1 GCF_017551775.1 Fibrobacter sp.
ATCTTGATGTCAGTGCCGAACTTGTAACCGGCATTGGTGGTTGCAGCCTTGAGGGCGTCGAGAGCCTTTTCGAGGGTCATCACGCCAGTGATTTCGTAACCGAACTTGTTCTTGGCCGGCTTGATAGAAACGCCAGGAGCGAAGCCACCTTCGTCACCAACGGTGGTGTCGAAGCCGGCCTTCTTGAGCACAGCCTTGAGGGCGTGGAAGATTTCGGTGACCATCTGGAGGCCCTTGGAGAACGTCTTGGCGCCAACCGGGGCGATCATGAATTCCTGGAAGTCGATCGGAGCGGAGGAGTGAGCACCGCCGTTGATCACGTTGCACATCGGGCACGGGAGCGTGAGCTTCTTGGTGCCATGGAGCTTGGCGATGTACTGGTAGAGCGGCATCTTGGCGTCGTTAGCAGCGGCGCAGCAAACAGCCATGGAAACGCCGAGGATGGCGTTCGCACCGAGCTTGTTCTTGAGCATGCGGTTGCCGTCGAGAGCGATCATGGCGTCATCGACTTCGGTCTGCTTGGAAGGATCCATGCCGACAATCTTCTTCGCGATCTTGGTGTTGACGTTCTTCACGGCAGTGTAAACGCTCTTGCCGAGGAACTTGCTCTTGTCGCCGTCGCGGAGCTCGCAAGCTTCGCGTTCGCCGGTAGAAGCACCGCTCGGGACAGCAGCGTGACCGGTCACGCCGTTTTCGAGGGTAACATCAACTTCGAGAGAGGGATTGCCGCGAGAGTCGAGGATCTGGCGGGCAACAACGGATTTGATTTTAGAAGCCATTTTTTAGCCTTTTGGTTTAGTGTGAAATTCTTTGTGCGGGAAAAGATAGAAAAAGTGAGCAGGACAGAGAACTCGCTGCGCAAAAATCGTGAACAAAAAGGAGGCCTACGTGTGAATCCCTGTAAAGCCCCACTGCAAAAACACTCCGAAACGGAAATGCTTATTGGTTATTCGCACGTGGGCGCCTAAATCAACGTAATACGCATCGTCCCTTTTAGTTTTTGTATAAACAAACCTGATACCGACTGCCTCTGAAAACCCGAATTCCCAAGACGAACCTGTACCCAAGGCGTATATTGCATAGTCCAGCACGCGATGCTGTTCAAACAAGCCGAACCGGCCATTATCCGTCAGCAAGAAATACGTATTGCCGAACAGCACATAATCTATGACACCCACGACATTAGTTAAAGTTTCGTTTCCGCTCAGTAAAAAGAAAAAAGACACCGCAGACAAAATGCCTTCATCAGAAATCGTGAAGTCATCTCCGAAATCTAGATCTGCGGACACGAACGGGAAACCCCATATGAATCCAAATTTTTTTAAAGAGGCCCGCTCTTTCACGCAATCTTTAAATCCCAAAGGAGCTATATGCAACGTCGTTGGCCCCGCATAGGCAAATTCGCCGGCCCATCCAGTCGGGAAATAGTCTTTCTTCGAAGCAGTCTCTTTGTTTACAGGGACATTGGCGGGTTCAACCTTGCCTGTATCAATTTCAAGGTCAAGCGAAATTTTCGAAAGGGAATCTGCATGCAAAGAATCCGCCGGCAGCGAGTCCTGCAAATCCTGTGCAGGCGGCTGCGCAAAAGCATTAGCCGTGAGCATAAAAACGCAGAGCAGCGCAAACCAGTTTAATTCTTTCAAGAGCTTCACAATCAAATTGTCCCTTACGCCACCCAACCATGCTTGTACTTTACCAATTCCCATTTACCGTTCTTCTTAGCTAAATAGTAGTAGCTTCCGCTATTGAAGGATTCCTCTACACTCAATATTACCAAATCATGAGTTTTGTTGAATAGGGCCGTTCCCATGTTCGGGAACGATTCGAATTGAAAATCATCGCCCGAATGATGCGGCACAACAGAAATCATCGGATACCAGAAAGGATATTTTATCGGCAAGAACGTATATCTCTCTTGGCGACTCTCATGGACATTCACCTTCATAAAATTGTTCAATAGAGAGTAATATTCCTTGTTTAGAACAAGAACTTGTTGACCCATCGGCGTTTTGCTCAAGCAAACTGATTTCGTTCCTTTCCACGCATCCCGCTTTATACGGTGTCGATCAATCTTATCCAGTTCATTCATATCAGAAACGGAAGTGTCAACATAAAACACCTCCATCGTTTGGACAAAATAAATATATTTGTACACGCTATTGGAATCTTTTTTCAAGCCTGTCAAAGCCTCTTCAAGCGGAATAGCCCAAATCTCTGCGCTCCAAGCACTATCCTGTTTATTTCGAACAGCTCGCACAGAATCTTCATATTCTTTCCTTCTTTCTTTGCGGGCAAGAAGGCCGTCGAGCATATTTTGAAACGTCGCTTTTCGGATACTATCTTGTTTTTCTTGAACGGCTCGCATTGAATCGGGATTTTCTTCCCATCCCTTCTTTCTCATTTCATATAAAGCATTCTGAATGGAATCTTGTTTTTCCCTATCAAGAACATAACGATACTTGCGTTTAATATCAAACGTCATTACAACTTCGTAGATATCGCGCAATTCTGCCGCCAGGGAATCATCCGCCGGAACCGTTCCGCAAAGGGAATCCGAAGTCAATTTCCATCTCGCAAAAAAGTGGTCCCTGTAATCGTTCATGGAATCGCGCTTCAGCGTGTCACCCGTCGCCTGGAACTGCTCGTAAAATTCATACGCACGGGTAAGGACCGTATCCAACGGAAACTCTTTTAACGCTTCAAAACGTTTTGCCTTTTGCACATCTTCTTCATTGGTCTGCGAGCACCCGCAAATGAACATAACGAGCAACAGCTCTATTAGATAAACGAGAATTTGTCCAGATCGCACCTTGTCTCTCTCCTGTCAACACACATATAATTTATCAAATCCAGCATTTCACATGCGCACCGGTGTATTTCCAAACGCCGTCGACCTTCTTAAAACTGAACTCTATGCAGGCGCCATATACGGTCGCTTCCCCATTGCCCAAGTTCAAATAAATCTTGTAAAAAGATTCGGATCCATAGTCAAAGCACATGTCATAGGCATTGAGACTGGTTTGAAAAGGCAGGAATTCTTCCTTGTTGTACCTATCGTCATCCTGTTTCGTCCGCCCCGTCCAACGATCACAACCAGAAAATACGTCAAGTTCCTCCCAATCCTTCTTTGTCAAGAACATCCTCTTGGAATTCATTTCCCTCTCGTCAACGCACAAGAAGTCGACCTTTATATACTCGCAATCTTCTTCAACGATTTCATGGAACGTTTCCGACTTTTTTTCATTGATCTTACAAGGTTTCGCCCTATAAGCAATACTCATGTTTTCTACAAAATAATCTTTCCGGCCATTCTTCTGGTACCACGCCGCAAGCACCTTGCCCAGCTCCTTGAGCGTGTCGTTCTGCGTGAACCCGCCCTTGCATATCGGCTCGGACCGCTGGTGAATCCGTTCAAAGAAAGGATGACTCAACGTGTTGATGGAATCCATCACCCTGGCATACTTTACCGAATCCTCCATGCGGACCATCCATTTCCTCGTCATCAAATCGAAGGGGTCGACACTATCCGGATTGGCAATCTCTTTTCCTTCCAAATCAAACCACACCACCTTTTCGTAACGCTTGAAAATTTCATAGGCCCGGTTCAGGTTGATAAAGGCGGAGTCCTTTTCCAAACGTTTCCTGGTCGCCTCCACCTGGTCGTAGTGGGCCTTTTTCTCCGCATTGACTTCCCGATCCCTATTCTCTCGCCATTCCTTGTCCTGCCGGGCCTTTTCTGCGGCAATCGAATCTTCCTTCGCCTTGTCAAAAAAACATGCGCCCGATTTTTGCCACGCATTGCATGCGTCGATGGCCTCCTTCAGCGAAGACAACTGGTTCCGTTCAAACTTCTTGTAGCCGATCCTTTCCCTCCCGCAATAGAACGCCATGCCGGCCGTCTTTCGAGCGGCATCGTTTCCGATTTCGGTCAGCACGTTCCCCGACACATTCGCCGGCAGCGAGATTCCTCCCTTTTCTTTCGTTTCCTGTCCTGCATGTACCCACAAAGCATAGTAATCCCAGCCGGTAAATTTTCCGCTTGAATCGAATGCCAGCTTGGTTCCTTCTTCCAACGGCAAGCATCCCCTCGGCGTAGATTTCGCCTGGCCGCACGTATAGAACGGGGATGTTCGAAGTTTCATCTTCTTGAAATCATCCTCGCTTTCGTAGCAATCATTATAGGAATCTTCATCAAACTCATGATAAATCGGTTTAGGCACATTGGAACCCAACACCAGATAGTTTTGACCCCGGATACTGAAACAGCCCAAGCTTTCGTCCGTCCCCTCGGGTTGACCATCCAGATTCATCACTTTCGTGCTCGCATAATAACTCACGCTATGGCTATTGCGACTTGAATTAATCGAATAACAAGGGAACACTCCGGCGGCAAGCACGGTATCTTGCTTCTCCTCTTTACCCGACGAACATTTCCCCGAGCAGCCGCATTCCCCCCCGGACGTCCCATCCGCCGAATCGACCTTGGCAGAATCAACAGCCTGTTTGGCGCATTCCCCGTCTATCACGACATTCATCTTCGTCTTCAAATTGGAAACGCCATACTCAGGGCATGTACACAAAAGCGAAGTTTTCCATTCGACGTTGAATTTTTTTCCGTAAAGCTCCTTGACAGAAGCCTCGTCCATCATGGGCTTTTTTTCTTCGAATAATTCATCTTCGATATAATACTTGTGCGCCACCAACTCGCTCATAGAGGGCGCGGGCACGGCCCTATCGCGCAGGCGTTCCTTGTCTGTACACGACCTACAGGCAATTTTTCCAGGAATGGCGTTGTATTCCTCCTTGAAGTTGATACTGTCGCCCTTGTAAATTAGCGCAAATTCGTTTTTCCAATAGACATTGCCGCAAGTAAGAGAATCGGGCCACTTCCATTTTTTATCGCCAGCAACCTCCCCCACCGGCTGGATTTTCAAGGTACGATAATCCGCTTCTTTCAAAAATTCCTGAACACAGAAATGAGCCGTCGCCGCATCCTTTGCAAAAAGGCAACCCGAAAAAAAGGCCATGAAAATAATAGCTAATCGGTTCATTTCAGCAAGTCCTTCATCTCTATGCAGGTCGTCGGGCAGGTAACCCCATTCCCGCACGTTTCCCAGTCTTCAATAAGGGATTCGTGATAGGCCTGAACGTCTTTTACCTGTTTCAGTTCAAAGATGTTCAGCTTTTCCTTTTTTTGCAAATCCCGCTTACCGCACTTGCCCACGACACGAACAACATAATGCACGTTCTTTTCTATGGTATCAAAATTGCAGGTCAGAATATTTTTCGATGTCACAGAAACTGTTTTCCCGTACAGGCTCCTTGCAGGGATTCCCTTGAGGGTCTTCGCATCGATATGCTTGAATACTGGCATATATGCTTCTTTCGCAATAATGCTCGTTCCATGACAAGTATCCTCCTCCACGAAGTGAACCAATTTTCGCGTCCCATATTTTCCAAAATCCATTTCGTACGTTTTTTCAACCCGCATCGTCCCTTCGCATTTCATCGTCTCGTCTTTTTTTGTTCCAGCGGCAAAAGCGGGCCTCGGCAAATTTTCATAAGACCTCACCAAATGGAGTTCCGCATTCTTGCCCTCCGCCACACAATAGTCCATTACGGGAATCGTATCGACACATTCGCCCACCAGTTTTGCCAAAAATTCATGTCTCATCTGGGGAAGAGCGCCATTGTCGTTGGTATTCCACCAGCCAATCCACTCGCCCCTGAATGCCTTGCCATAAAATTTTTTCAGGGACTCACGTGCATTGTGTAAAGTCCATTGGCTTATCTTGCAAGAATTGGGGTCCCTCATCTCGCTCCCATTCAGTTCCATCTTTTTGATGCGATCCAACTTCATCGGGTAACCAGAACAACTGTCGCACACCGGAGAGTCATCAATATTATAAAAGCAATAGACTTTTCTAGGCCAACCATTCCTGCAATCGAGATCTCTAGGGAAAGAGACCTCGCTCTTTGTTTCCCATTTTACTTCGCACCTGGAACGACTACAAGGAATGGTCTTGGGATAATTCCATTCCCTTATAGGCTCGTTCAAATCCTTTATGAGCAGAGGGCGGTAAGTGCTGTCGTTCAAGATTTCGGCGCAGTATTCCGCAACGGGGGTAGCCCCCGCAAAGGCCGCAAGCAAACCTATAGTCAGCAATAACTTTCTATACATCATTTTCGACCACATTGCTTACAGAGGACTCCTTCTAAACAACATAAATCTAACCTTTTTTGTCCCAAAAGGTTTATCCGTTTTTGGATAATCTGATTCGGATAATGGGAATTTGCGACCGGACCTGGGAAATCCGGCGTGTTTGTAACACTAGATACACTTTAGTATAATGTGATTTTCTTCACATGCACATCTAAGGGCCGCACAATCTAGTTTTACAAGCGAGGGTACATTTGCAGGCCAAAGCCTCGCAGGAGGAAGAACAATGAACGAAAAATTTCTATTTACGATGGCGCTCGCACCCGTGACGGCCATGGCATTCCAAGTCGGCGCATGGGTCGGCGGGCCGGGACAGTATCCGCAACCTACTCAGGCAAACGTGCAGGCCTTCCAGGACCTGCAGGGCTCGCACATCGACCTCATCAGCTACTTCGCCCTATTCGACGTCAATGACTGGAACGCGACCGAAGTGTACGCGAATGTCGCGAAGAACAACGGCTCCACCCTCGTCGTGACCTGGATGGCGAACGGCTACGGAGCGCAGGACCTGGTAAACGGCAGGGCAGACAACTACATACACGAATTTGCAAAAGGCGTGAAGAGCTTCGGCGACGAAATCTGGATGCGACCGCTTCATGAAGCGAACGGCGACTGGTACGACTGGGGGGTTGGGAAGGCAGGAGCCGGGAACACTGATGCGAACGTCGCCGAGGCATTCCGCCACATCGTGCAGATATTCCGCGAAGAAAACGTGACCAACGTAAAATGGGTATGGACCACCAACGCCTCGAATCAGGGAAGCGGAACCACGCTCACGGGCAACTATCCCGGCGACGAATACGTGGACTACATTTCCATCGACGGCTACAACTGGGGCACATGCCAAAGCTGGTCCAGTTGGCAGACTTTCTCGCAGGTATTCAAGAAGGCATACAACGCCCTCGCGAACATCGACAAGCCGCTCTTTATCGCCGAGATATCCAGTTCCGAAAAGGGCGGCAACAAGGCGGAATGGATAACCGACATGTTCGAACATTTCGCGACCGACTTCTCGCGGGTATTCGCGGTGATGTGGTTCAGCCAGAGCAAGGAAGCCAACGAAGGCGACTGGGCGCTCAATACCTCGCAAGCCGCAGTGGACGCCTGGAAGGCGGGCATCGCGAAGATGAAGGCGCTCGAGCAGATATCATCCAGCAGCCAAGGCGACATAGAGCTAAGTTCTTCCAGTTCTCTCGGCTCTTCCAGTTCTTCGGACGAGAGCATCGCCATCCGCACGGGCGCGATTGCGGGCAAGTATTCGTTCCGGCAGCAGGGCGGCAAGTTGCTTTTGCAAGTTGACCGCGCCGTGACCGCGAGCGTCATTCAGTTCGATTACCAGGGACGCATCCTGTGGAAGAGCGCAGTGCAAAACTTCGCCCCGGGCGAGCACGTCATCAACGCGCCAGAAGTAAGCACTCGCAGCATCTACAAACTCGACGTGGTGCGCTAAGCGAAGTATTCTTCGAAAGCGCCTCAATGCGGGCGCCTTAAGCCTCTTCGTTCAAGAAAGAATTTTCACAGTACCTATACGGCTAGAACTTTATCGTGACATCCATGCGTGTCGTTTTCCTTGTTACGGCTATATAAATCACGCTACCGGTCGTAAACCCGACAAATCCCGCAAGCGTTATCCAGCCACTCATTTTTTCTCTAGGGTTCCGGCCTGCGCAGAACCGATTCGGAATAGTGTTCGAACGATTCTCCGACAAGGGATGTATCCGGCACATCACGCGCCATCGCCGGCATGGCAAGCCACAAGGCGCAGAAGACTATGTACAAACTAATCTTCACTGTCCATTTTCTCCTAGTTACGCAATAAATGTAACTCATTTCCCCCGAGAAAGGACAGGCCCCGCACAACCCGCTGACAACAGGAAAAAGTACGGGGATGAATGGCGCGAAAAACTATTTAGAAGAAACAGAAAAGGCCCGCTGTTTGTACAGCGAGCCTCTCTCTAGGATAATTCTGTGCTTGCGCGCGAGAATTAGAAACGGAAGTGAGCGAAAGCCTTGTTGGCTTCGGCCATCTTGTGCGTATCGTTCTTCTTGCGGACAGCGTTGCCTTCACCGTTCTTGGCAGCAACGAGTTCGGCAGCAAGGCGGTCGGCCATGTTGGGTTCGTTGCGGTTGCGGGCGGCATCAAGGAGCCAGCGGAGAGCGAGAGCCTTGGCGCGGTCCGGAGCAACTTCCATCGGAACCTGGTAGTTGGCACCACCGACGCGGCGAGACTTGACTTCAACACGCGGCTTGATGTTTTCGAGGCAGATTTCGAACTTCTCAAGCGGGGTTTCCTTGCCTTCGACCTTCTTGTCGAGGAGGTCAAGAGCAGTGTAGACGATCTGTTCGGCGATGGTCTTCTTGCCCTGCTTGAGCACGACACCGACGAGTTCGGTGACGAGAACGGACTTGAAACGCGGATCCGGGAGGATGGAGCGATGGAGAGCCTTTCTTCTTCTAGACATATTCTACTTCCTTACTTCTTGGCCGGAGCGGCACCTTTCTTCTTAACACCGTACTTGGAGCGGCCGTTCTGGCGGCCGTTGACAGCCTGAGTATCGAGAGCACCACGGATGATGTGGTAACGGACACCCGGAACATCCTTAACACGGCCACCGCGGATGAGCACGATGGAGTGTTCCTGGAGGTTGTGGCCTTCGCCAGGGATGTAAGCGGTAACTTCCATCTTGTTGGAAAGACGCACACGGGCAATCTTACGAAGAGCGGAGTTCGGCTTCTTCGGAGTGCTGGTGTACACACGGGTGCAAACGCCGCGCTTCTGCGGGCAGGACTTCAAGGCCACGGAAGCGGTCTTGTTGCTGATCTGTTCACGTCCGTTGCGGACGAGCTGTTGAATAGTAGGCACTATTAATCTCCTAGATTTTGGAGTGCAAATATAGTTCTTTTTCCAAATTTTTCAAGTACATAACCGAAATTAGTCCACATCTTCGTCATCAGAGGCACCCATATCGGTGTCAATCATCTGAATTCCGGAGTCTGCGTTACCGTAATCGGCATGCACATTCTGCAAACGCAGGCGTTCTTCCGCCTCGGCATCGGCATCAACCACCTGGACGTTCCTCAGGTGGCGGGCACCAGTACCGCACGGAATGAGGCGGCCCATAATCACGTTCTCCTTGAGGCCCATGAGCGGGTCGACCTGCCCTTCGATAGAAGCGCGGGTAAGGATCTTCGTGGTTTCCTGGAACGAGCAGGCAGAGATGAAGCTGTCTGTCGCCAAGGAGGCCTTAGTGATACCAAGGAGCATCGGCGTGAAGGTCGCCGGAGCCTTGCCCTGAGCGACCAGACGGTCGTTCTCGGCGCGCAGGCGTGCCTTGGATATCTCTTCGCCCGGAAGCAGTTCGGAATCGCCGGATTCCTTGACCTTCACCTTGCGCATCATCTGGCGGACGATACATTCGATGTGCTTATCTGCGATAGCCACACCCTGCAGGCGGTACACCGCCTGGATTTCGTTCACCAAGTGACGCTGGACCTCTTCAGGTCCGAGGATCGTCAGGATATCGTGCGGGTCTGCACTGCCTTCGCTGATCTTCTGACCAGCGCGGACACGGTCACCTTCGTTGACCGCCAAGTGGACACCACGCGGAACCAGCACTTTCTCTTCGCGATCGTCCATCTTGATGATAACTTCCTGGTTGTTGCGCACTTCCTTGCCCATGACGACGAGACCGTCGATCGGGGCGAGCACGGCGGTGTTCTTCGGCTTGCGGGCTTCGAAGAGCTCGGCAACGCGCGGAAGACCACCGGTAATGTCGCGGGTCTTACCAGCGGCACGCGGAAGTTTTGCAACGGTAGAACCGACGGTCACCTTGTCGCCATCGTGGACGGTCAAGATAGCGCCGTCCGGCAACATGAAGTGTCCAACCTTGGCACCGGTTTCGTCGATGATGCTGATGGCCGGACGCAGCTGCTTTGCGCTGCCGCCATGCTTCTCGCTAATAACGATCCAGGTTTCGACTTCGGTGTTTTCGTCTTTTTCTACACGGAATGTCTTGTTTTCAACGAGGTCGACGAGCTTGACCTTGCCGGCCACGTTGGTGATAATCGGGCTGTTGTACGGATCCCATTCGAACATCACCTGGTCCTTAGTGACCGTGGCGTTGTTCTCGACGTGCATGATAGCACCGTACGGAATCTGGTAACGACCCTTGTTAATGCCTGTGGTGTCGAAGATGACGAGTTCGGCCATGCGGCTCGTAACGATCTTCTGACCTTCGTGGTCCACTGTAACGACCTGTTCGAGTTCGACGCGGCCATCGACGACGGCCTTCTTGTTGTTCTCGACAGTCAGACGGGAAGAAGCACCACCGATGTGGAACGTACGGAGGGTAAGCTGCGTACCCGGTTCACCGATGGACTGTGCAGCGAGCACACCCACGGCTTCGCCGAGGTCGACCGGACGACCGGAAGCCAGCATACGGCCGTAGCACTTGGAGCAGACGCCGTTCTTCGAATTACAAGTGAGCACGGAACGCATCTTGATGTGTTCGAGACCGGTCGCGCTGATCTTCGGGAGGTCGCGTTCGGTCACGAGTTCGCCAGCCTTCACGATCACTTCGCCCGTCACCGGGTGCTTGATGTCGTCGACCGGTGCGCGACCGAGGAGACGTTCTTCCAGCGGGATGACGGTATCGTCACCATCCTTGAATGCGGAAACTTCAATACCGTCGGTGGTACCGCAGTCTTCTTCGGTAACAACGAGGTCCTGTCCCACGTCCACGAGACGACGGGTAAGGTAACCAGCGTCAGCCGTCTTAAGAGCGGTATCGGCCAGACCCTTACGGGCACCGTGAGACGAAATGAAGTATTCCATCACGTTCAGGCCTTCGCGGAAGCAGGACTTAATCGGGTTTTCGATAACTTCCTGACCGCCGAGCTGCTTGATCGGCTTCTGCATCAGACCGCGCATACCGGACAGCTGCATAATCTGCTGGCGGCTACCACGAGCGCCAGAGTCAGCCATCATGTAGACCGGGTTGAAGCCGTCACGGTCGTGAGAAAGCAAATCCCACTGCTTGGCAGCGACATCGCTCGTGGTCTTGGACCACACGTCGATGATCTGGTTGTAACGTTCGCCATCGGTAATCACACCGTCTTCGTAAAGGCTGCGGATTTCGTTGACCTTTTCGGTAGCGGCATCGAGCAAGGCCTGCTTCTCTTCCGGGATCACCATTTCGGCGATAGCCACGGAGGAACCGGCGCGGGTTGCCCACTTGTAACCGTTGGCCTTGAGGTTGTCGAGGTATTCGACAGTCACGCGGTTGCCGGTACGGCGGTACAGGTCGTCGATGGACTTGGCGATAACCTTCTTGCCGAAGGTTTCGTTAGCATAACCGAGTTCGTTGGGAACAAATTCGTTAAAGATGATTCGGCCGACAGTCGTCTTGATGACGTTGTCTTCCTTGAGCGTAAGGAACTTGATCTTTTCGCCAGCCTTGACGCTTTCTTCGAGGTTGCCGTTGTCGTCGGCGATTTCACGCACGCAAACGCAGTCCTTCTCGAGGGCGCCCGTGTAGATCTTGCGACCGGCGGGGAGCTTGAGGTAGACGGAAGCGTTCAGGTCGACAACTTCGTTCTCGTAAGCGCGGATGGCTTCGGCAGAATCGTAGAAGTGCATGCCTTCGCCCTTGCGACCCGGACGCGGCTTGGTCAGGTAGTACAGACCGAGCACGATGTCCTGGCCCGGCACAGCGATCGGCTGACCGGAAGCGGGGTGCAGGATGTTGTTCGAGGACAGCATGAGCACGCGGCATTCAAGCTGAGTTTCGAAGCTAAGCGGGAGGTGCACAGCCATCTGGTCACCGTCGAAGTCCGCGTTGAATGCGGTACAGACGAGCGGGTGGAGGCGGATGGCGTTACCTTCAATCAGTTTCGGATAGAAGGCCTGGATACCCAAGCGGTGAAGCGTCGGGGCGCGGTTCAGCATGACCGGGTGGTCCTCGATGATTTCTTCGAGGATGTCCCACACTTCGGGGCGTTCGGCGTCAACGTACTTCTTGGCGGACTTGAGCGTGTAAACGATGCCGTCTTCTTCCAAGCGCTGGATGATGAACGGCTTGTAAAGTTCGAGAGCCATGCGCTTCGGGAGACCGCACTGGTGCATCTGGAGTTCCGGTCCCACCACAATGACGGAACGGCCGGAGTAGTCCACACGCTTACCGAGGAGGTTCATACGGAAGCGACCCTGCTTACCCTTGAGGAGTTCGGCGAGGCTCTTGAGCGGGCGCGTGCTGCCGGTACGGGCGGTACGGCGGCCGCTGTCGAACAGCTGGTCGACGGCTTCCTGCAGCATGCGCTTCTCGTTGCAGAGAATCACGTTAGGGGCACGGATGTCGATGAGCTTCTTCAAGCGGTTGTTGCGGTTGATGACGCGACGGTAGAGTTCGTTCAGGTCGGAGGTCGCAAAGCGGCCGCCTTCGAGCGGAACGAGCGGGCGCAGGTCGGGCGGAATCACCGGAAGCACGTCGAGAATCATCCAGGAAGGCTGGTTCGCGAGGAGGCGCACTTCGTTCGGGTAGCGGCGACGGAATTCTTCGTAGGCGTCGGCCAGCACGAATTCGGAGTGCTTGGACTCGTAGTCAGCCTTGAATTCGGCGATGGCTTCGGCGAGGCCCTTGAGCCATGCCTTGCCGGCGTCGCGGGAACCGTCCGGGTTGTTGTAGTAGCTGCGGAAGCTTTCCATCTGAGACTTGCGGAAGGCGTCGACAATCTTGAGGCGCTTGATGGCATCGTCCATCTTCGTCTTGGAATTGGAGCGGGCCTGGTCGCGGAGCTTCGCGGAAAGTTCGGTAAGGTCGAGCTTGTCAAGCAGGAGCTTGATGGCGGAAGCGCCCATGCGGGCGTCGAACGCGCGGCCTTCGGCGACGAGGTCCTGGTAGGTGACTTCGTCGATGAGGGAGTTTTCTTCGAGTTCGGCGTCGCCCTTGTCGATAACGACATAGCGCTCGTAGTAGATGACCTGTTCCAGGTCCTTCGTGCTGAGGCCGAGGAGGGCGCCAATCACGCAGGGCTGGTTACGGACGAACCAGGTGTGAGCCAGAGGAATAGCGAGTTCGATATGGCCCATGCGTTCGCGACGGACGCGGGAGTGGGTCACTTCGACGCCGCAACGGTCGCAGATAACGCCCTTGTAGCGTGCGCGCTTGAACTTGCCGCAGTTGCATTCCCAGTTCTTGACAGGTCCGAAGATCTTTTCGCAGAAAAGACCATCACGTTCAGGCTTGAACGTACGGTAGTTGATCGTTTCCGGCTTGGTGACTTCACCATAAGACCAGTAACGGATCAGGTCCGGAGCGGCGAGATGAATCGAAATATCGCCGGAATTCTCTTGATTTTCCATCATTTCTTCGGACATATTACTTATCTCCAATGGTCTCGATATCAAGACCCAAAGAATGAACTTCGCGAATCATAACGTTGAAGGACTCGGGGATACCCGGCTTCGGCGTGTTCTTGCCGTGGACGATGGCGTCATACACCATGGAACGTCCCGTGACATCGTCGGACTTGACGGTGAGGAGTTCCTGCAGCGTGTAAGCGGCACCGTAAGCTTCCATGGCCCACACTTCCATTTCACCGAAGCGCTGGCCACCGAACTGGCTCTTACCGCCGAGCGGCTGCTGCGTCACAAGGGCGTAGCTACCGATAGAACGGGCGTGGATCTTGTCGTCCACCAAGTGGCCGAGCTTGAGGTAGTACATGTAACCGATGGTCACCGGGTTCAGGAAGGCTTCACCGGTACGGCCGTCATAGAGCTTGGCCTTACCGATAATCTTGTCGTGTTCCGGATCCATCTCGTAGCTAACGATCGGGTTCTTCTGGTAGGCCTTTTCGAGTTCCTTGCAGATGTCTTCGAACTTGGCACCGTCGAACACCGGAGTCGAAACCTTGAAGCCGAGCGTCTTGGCGGCCCAGCCCAGGTGGACTTCAAGCACCTGACCGATGTTCATACGAGAAGGCACGCCCATCGGGTTCAGGAGGATCTGGAGCGGACGACCGTCTTCGGTGAACGGCATGTCTTCGACCGGAACAATCTTGGAGACAACGCCCTTGTTACCGTGGCGACCGGCCATCTTGTCACCGATGGAGAGGCAGCGCTTCTTGGCGATGTACACCTTGACGCTCTTCAAGACACCGGGCTTGAGTTCGTCGCCCTTCGTGACCTTGTCGATTTCCTTTTCCATCGTGCGGGTCAGGGTGTCGAGGTTGTCGCGTGCGACGAGCACGAGCGAGAGAACCTGTTCCTGGAGTTCGTCGTCACCCACCACGAAGGTAGATGCGGGCGACACCTTGGTCACGTCGATAGCGGTGAGGTTCTGAGCCGTGTAGGTCTGGCCTTCGCGGATCAGGAGTTCATGAGTTTCGTTGTCCATCACCTTGCCGGCCGGCTTGCCGCCGAGGAGTTCGAACAAGTGTTCGCGGCAGGATTCCTTGATCTTGTCGATCTGGGTCTGGAAGTTGGAGCGGATGCTCTCAATCGTTTCCTGATCCTTTTCCTTGCTCTTCTTGTCGGACTTTTCCTTCTTGCAGAAGATGCGGGTTTCGAGAACCACGCCCTTCATGCCCGGAGGAGCCTTGAGGGAGGAGTCGCGCACGTCGCCGGCCTTTTCGCCGAAGATGGCACGGAGCAAACGTTCTTCCGGAGAGAGTTCGGTTTCGCCCTTCGGGGTAACCTTACCCACGAGGATGTCATCCGGACCGACTTCGGCACCCACGCGGATCACGCCGTTTTCGTCGAGGTTGCGGAGAGCTTCTTCGCCGACGTTCGGGATTTCGCGAGTGAGTTCTTCCGGACCGCGCTTGGTTTCGCGGACATCGAGTTCGTATTCTTCGATGTGGATGGAAGTGAAGGTGTCCTTGATGGCGAGTTCTTCGGAAATGATAACGGCGTCTTCGTAGTTGTAACCATTCCACGGGAGGAAGCCGATGAGGATGTTCTTACCGAGGGCCAGTTCGCCGTGGTCGGTAGACACGCCGTCAGCCAGCACGTCGCCAGCCTTGACGAAGTCGCCCACGTTCACGATAGGCTTCTGGTTCACGCAGGAATCCTGGTTGGAACGCTCGAACTTGCGGAGCGTGTATTCGTCGATAGGATCCTTGCCGAGGAATTCGTAGTTTTCGCCGAGACCGGTGAGCGGTTCGAAGTTGCCGTTCACCATGTTGCCGCGCTGCACGGTAATGTTGCGGGCGTCAACGAAGGTCACGCGGCCGTCGTGCTTGGCGCGGACAACCGTACCCGAGTCGAGGGCGGCGCGACGTTCGAGGCCGGTACCCACCACGGGGGCTTCCGCACGGAGCAGAGGCACAGCCTGGCGCTGCATGTTAGAACCCATCAATGCGCGGTTGGCGTCATCGTGTTCAAGGAACGGGATGAGGCCAGCGGCCACGGACACGATCTGCATCGGGGCCACGTCCATGAGGTCGATGCGTTCGACGTCGTAGTCGCCAATCTCGATGCTGTCCTGGCGGAGCACATGCGGGTATTCGCTCTTGTCGCGGACGATGACGTATTCTTCCTTGAAGCGGTTGTCGTCGGTGAGCTCGGTAGAGGCCGGAGCAACCTTGAAGGCGTCTTCTTCGTCGGCGGTGAGGTAAGTGATAAAGTCAGAAACGACCTGGTCGATGGAGTTGCTGGCCTGCACGTAGTCGGCGCTGCCGCTGAATCCGTCGAGTTCGAAACCGTTCTTGAAGTAGCGGACTTCGCCTTCGGAATCGGTGAACTGGAACACCTTGCCGGCGAACGAGTCAAACAGGTCGCGCTGGCGGTTGTCGAGGTTCATGCGGATGGCGTCCATTTCCTTGCGGGTGAGTTCCTGCTGGGAAAGGAAGTAGTGCGGGTCGTGCACGAAGGCCTTGAAGATACCGAAGTGCCACTTGGCTTCCGGGAACTTCACGATATTGCCCTGGGCGTCCTTGAAGTCGACGAGACCGACGATACGGTACGGAGTCTCGATGAAGCCATAGTGGTTCACGATGGCGTAAGACGCGAGGGAGTTGATAAGACCGATGTTCGGGCCTTCCGGGGTCTCGATCGGGCAGAGGCGGCCATAGTGCGTGTAGTGCACGTCACGGACTTCGAAGCCCGCGCGTTCACGGGAAAGACCACCGGGACCGAGAGCGGAGAGACGACGCTTGTGGGTAAGTTCCGAAAGCGGGTTCATCTGGTCCATGAACTGCGAGAGCTGGCTGGAACCGAAGAACGCCTGGACAACAGAGGAAACCGTGCGGGTGTTCACGAGGTCGCGCGGAGTGGTCTGTTCGTCGTCGTTGTGGAGGGAGAGGTTCTCGCGGATGACGCGAGACATGCGGGAAAGACCCACAGAAATCTGGTTAGCGAGGAGTTCGCCCACGGAACGGGTACGGCGGTTGCCCAAGTGGTCGATATCGTCCTTGGCATAACCGTCTTCGCCGTCGTAGAGGCCGACCATGTATTCGATGACGGCCAGGAAGTCGGCCTTGCTCATCGTCGTGCGGGTCGGTTCGGGGAGAGCGAGTTCCTTGTCCATGTTGTACTGCTTGAACTGTTCGCCCACTTCCTTGAGGATGTTGAGGATCTTCGGGGTGTAGACCTTGGCGTTCAAACGGTAACGACCGACTTCGCCCAAGTCGTACTTGCGCGGGTCGTTCAGGAACATGGAATCGAAGTAGTTTTCGGCAGCCTGCAGGTTCGGAGCTTCGTCCTGCTGCTGGTGCGTGACAGAGTAAATCGTGCGGAGGGCTTCTTCGCGGGACTTGGTCTTGTCGTTGGTAAGCGTGTTGTGGATGAGGAGGTTTTCTTCGTCCTTGGAGAGGAGAACGATCTTTTCCACGTTGCTTTCGCGCAGGCGTTCGAGCTTGCGTTCGTCGATGACGGAGTTCGCCTCGACAATGATTTCACCGGTAGATTCGTCGACGACATCGTTGAAGATGATGCGGTCGATGAGTTCGCACACGCCGTCTTCGTTGAACTTTTCGGCTTCTTCGGCGACCACGACTTCTTCGGTCTTCTTATAGAAGAGGTTCAAGATATCCTGGGTGGTCTCGAAACCGATGCTGCGGAGCATGGCGGTAGCCGCAATCTTCTTCTTGCGGTCGATGGAGAGGTAGAGGACGTCACTTTCGACGTTGAATTCGACCCACGCACCACGATGAGGAATGATGCGGCTCTTGTAGTCGGAACGGCCGTTCGGCTGGAGTTCTTCGTCGAAGCTCACGCCCGGAGAACGGTGCAACTGCGAAACGACAACGCGTTCGGCGCCGTTGATGATGAACGTACCGTTCTCGGTCATGATAGGAAGTTCGCAAATCAAGACATCGTTCTTGACTTCTTCCTTGAGTTTGGTATCTTCGCCGTCCTTTTCGAACACGCGAAGGGCGAGCGTGGCGTAAAGTTCCATATTGTAGGAAAGTCCACGTTCGCGGCACTCGGGGATGCTGTATTTCGGGATACCGAAGTAATACTTTTCGTATTCCAGGGAGAAGAGCCCGTTAGGATCGGTAATCGGGAAAATGTCCTGGAAGACACGCTGCAGGCCTGCGGGCAAGCGCTTTTCCTGCGGGATGTCGGCCTGTAAAAATTGCTCGTATGAAGCCTTCTGGACTTCGATCAAGTACGGCAGTTCCAGTTGGAACTTGTTGGAGGAATAACTTTTTCGCTCCGTGGTCATTTGAAATACCTCATCCGGTGAAGAGCCTGATTAGACAAAAAACACCAAAAGCCCGCACTCGCGTGCAGGCGATTGGTAAGAGCAGTTCAAAGAACTGGAAGCATTACTTAAGGGTAACCTTTGCTCCGAGTTCTTCGAGTTTCTTCTTGAGCGCTTCAGCGTCAGCCTTCGGGGCGGCTTCCTTAATGACGCTGTTGGCAGTCTCAACGACCTTCTTGGCTTCGGCGAGGCCGAGACCGGTGATCGCGCGGACTTCCTTGAGGACAGCCATCTTCTTGGCCGGATCGACTTCGGCGAGGATAACGTCGAATTCGGTCTTTTCTTCGGCAGCGGCGCCAGCGCCAGCGGCCGGGGCAGCCATTACGACGCCACCAGCGGCTTCAATGCCGTGAGTTTCCTTGAGGTAGTCAGCCAAAGCCTTGGCTTCGAGAAGGGTAAGACCAACGATTTGATCGCCCAATGCCTTGATATCAGTTGCCATGATGTGTTTCTCCGATTATTCC
Organism: Fibrobacter sp.; assembly: GCF_017551775.1. Classification (NCBI taxonomy): domain Bacteria; kingdom Pseudomonadati; phylum Fibrobacterota; class Fibrobacteria; order Fibrobacterales; family Fibrobacteraceae; genus Fibrobacter; species Fibrobacter sp. Next base: position 18,390 of record NZ_JAFZKX010000084.1, read on the forward strand.
GTTTAAAATTTTTGGTTTGTGGTTTGTTGTTAAGCTTCCGGGGCAGCGGCAGCTTCAGGGGCTGCGGCTTCGGAACCTGATTCTTTTTCCAGCTTTTCCTGGAGAGCCTTGATTTGACCGGCGATCGTGCCACCAGGTCCGAGAGCGATGGCGACGATCTGAGCGATCATGCCCTTGCGATCCGGGATCTTAGCGAGGTTCACGACTTCGGAGCCAGGCATCGGCTTACCATCGAGGTAGACGCTCTTGGCGACCAAGAAATCAGGGTTAGCTTTGTGGAACGCTTCAATTTCGCGAGCGGGCAGAAGCGGATCTTCTTCGAAGCCGACCATGACGGAGGTAGCTCCGGTCAGCAAATCGTCGAGACCTTCCACCTTGAGCGCGGCGAGCACACGCTTGAGAAGAGTGTTCTTCACAGCGTGGTACTTGACACCCTTGGAAGCGAGAGCCTTACGGAGGGCGTTGTCCTTTTCGACAGTGATGCCCTGGTAATTGAGCAGGTAGACGGCGGTAGCATCCTTGAAGGATTCAACGAGGGCGTCCACGGTCTGTTGTTTTTTAACTACAGCTTTCATGGTATCTCCTATCGTGTCAGTGCCATATCAAGTTTGATGCCCGGGGCCATCGTAGCCGTCAGAGTGAGGCTCTTGATGTAAGTGCCCTTAGAAGATTGAGGCTTGTTCTTCACGACAGAGTCGATCACGGACTTGGTGTTTTCAACCAGCTGGTCGACGGTGAAGGAGAGCTTGCCAACAGGAGCGTGAACGTTAGCGCCCTTGTCAACACGGTACGAGATCTTACCGGCCTTGAGTTCCTTGACTGTCTGAGCGACGTTGACCGTCACCGTACCAGCCTTGGGGCTCGGCATCATACCGCGAGGACCGAGGACACGGGCCACCTTACTAATCACCGGCATCATGTCGGGAGTAGCAACGACGGCGTCAAAGTCCAGCCAGCCTTCCTGAATCTTCTGAACCAAGTCAGCACCACCCGCGTAGTCTGCGCCAGCGTTTTTTGCAACTTCAAGGTTGTTGTCCTTGCAGAAAACGAGAACGCGGACCGAACGACCGGTACCATGCGGAAGCACGACAGTGCCACGAACCACTTGGTCGGAATGTTTTGGGTCCACACCGAGATTGAAGTGGATTTCGACCGTCTGGTCGAACTTCAATTCGGACTTTTTGAGTATTTCGATTGCCGCCTTCAGATCGTAGGCTTGATTACGATCAAAAGATTCAGCAATCTTTTTGTATTTTTTTCCTCTGAACATGAAATTTTCCTGTCAGATACGTAACGGTGAATTACCTGCCTCAGTCAACCACATCAATACCCATGGAACGAGCAGTGCCCGCAACCATGCGCATGGCGGCTTCGAGGTCGATTGTATTTAGGTCAGGCATCTTCTTTTGGGCGATTTCCTGAACCTGGGCCTTGGTGATCTTGCCAACCTTCTTGCGGTTGGGTTCACCAGAACCACTCTCAATGCCGACGGCCTTCTTGATGAGGGCCGGAACCGGCGACACCTTCGTGATGAAGGTAAAGCTCTTGTCAGCGTAGACCGTGATGACGACCGGCACGATCATGCCCTTGTCATTCTGAGTCTTAGCGTTGAACTGCTTGCAGAACTCCATGATGTTCACACCCTTCTGACCAAGGGCAGGACCTACCGGAGGAGCCGGGTTGGCAGCGCCTGCGGGAATCTGGAGCTTAATGTAACCTGTGATTTTCTTTGCCACTTTTTATCTCCGTTGCAAAAACCGTAACACTATGCGGTGGCGGACTCAACCTGGTTGAAGGCGAGTTCGACAGGCGTAGAACGACCGAAGACGGTGACCATGACCTTGATCTTGGTCTTGTCTTCCATGATTTCGTCTACGACGCCCACAAAGTCCTTGAAGGGACCTTCCTTGATGCGGACATTTTCGCCAATGGTGTACGGGATTTGGATCTCGCCTTCCATGGAAGTTTCAGGATTAACCCCAAGGAGACGATCGACCTCGCTCTGTTGAAGCGGAATAGGAACACGAGAAGCGCGTGTCATTCCGGCGAAATGGGTGACGCCATTGATGGTCGACACCAGGTGCTGGGTGAGCTCGTCCAGCTCCATTTCTATAATGATGTATGCAGGATACAAGTTCTGGGTAGAAACGCGACGACGCCCGCGGACGTTGCTCACGACCTCGCGGGTGGGTACGATAACCTGGCCGAACTTGTCTTGAACGCCTTCGCGTTCAATCATCTGCTCGATATGTTTCTTGATGTTGTTCTCTTGACCGGAAAAGGTATGGATAGCGTACCAACGCTTCATAGCATTAACCTCTACCCATGATCTGGTTTACCAACCAGGAGAAGACGAAATCAAGACCGGCAATATAGCAACCCATAATGACACTGAAGAGCATCACGACGAGGGTCGATCCCTTGAGTTCTTCCCAGGTAGGCCATGTAACCTTCTTCAGTTCCTGGATGGATTCTTTGACATATTGCTGAATCTTACGCATGATGACTCCGGAGGAAATTCCCAGGTCGAGAGGGACTCGAACCCCCAACCAACGGTTTTGGAGACCGTGACTCTACCAATTGAGCTATCGACCTAAGCGGATTTCCTTACTTGGATTCCTTGTGAACGGTATGCTTGCGGCAGAAGCGGCAGTACTTCTTGTATTCCACGCGGGAAGGGTGAAGACGCTTGTTCTTGTCGCAATCATAGTTGCGCTGATTGCATTCTGTGCATTCGAGCACGATGAGTTCTCTAGGCATTTTTTACTCTATTACTTGATGATTTCGGTAACAGAACCGGCACCGACCGTGCGGCCGCCTTCACGGATAGCAAAGCGGAGCTGCTTTTCCATGGCGATCGGGGCGATGAGGTTCACGTGGATGGTCACGGTGTCGCCCGGGGTCACCATTTCGACACCTTCCGGGAGCTGGATCGTGCCAGTCACGTCGGTGGTGCGGAAGTAGAACTGCGGACGGTAGCCGTTCATGAACGGCGTGTGGCGGCCACCTTCGTCCTTCGTGAGAACGTAGATTTCAGCCTTGAATTCGGTGTGCGGAGTCACGGACTTCGGAGCGGC